>JBOFUS010000302.1:0-7707 GCA_051652685.1 Beijerinckiaceae bacterium | reverse complement strand
GCGCAGCCTCTACGCCGAGGCGCGGCAGAGACCGCGTTGCCAAATGCGCGCTTTCGGTCGGCGACGGGGATCGTCTGGTCGGTGGGCGCCGCATCATCAGGGAGAGAAGCAATGCGCAGGACCTTACTCGGCGTCGTATCGGCCGCCGCACTCATGCTGCCCGGTGCCGCGATGGCCCAGGGCGCGCCGCCCATCAAGATTGGCATCCTCGTTGCACTTGAAGGCGCTTTTGCCGCCGGCGGTGCCGATGGCGTGCGCAACGTGGAACTCGCCCTCAAGCAGGTGAACAGCACCATCGCCGGCCGGAAGGTCGAGACGATTGTGGCCCCCACCGACACGCGGCCGGACACCACAATTCGCATGGCCCGCAAGCTGATCGAGCAGGACAAGGTTGATATCATCATCGGGCCGCTGTCGGGCTCGGAAGGCATCGCCATGCGCGATTTCGCCAAGACGATCCCCAACAACGTGGTGATCAACGGCATTTCCGGCGCGCTGGAGACGACCTGGGTCGATCCCGCGCCGAACTTCTACCGGTTCAACCTTGATGGCGCGCAGTGGGGCTACGGCCTCGGCTCCTATGCCGTGAAGACCAAGGGCTTCAAGAAGGTGGCCACCATCGCCGCCGACTATTCCTTCGGCTACACCAACTTCATGGGTTTCGCGGTCGATTACTGCAAGGCAGGCGGCGATATCGTGCAGCGCTTCTGGCAGCCGCTCGGCCAGGCTGACTTCGGCGCGATCATCGCGCAGCTGCCCGACAATGTGGACGCGATCTATCTCGGCCTCGGCGGCACCGATGCGATCAACTTCCTCAACCAGTACCAGCAGGCGGGCGAGAAGACCCGGCTGATCGGCGGCACCATCATGGCCGACCAGACCGTGCTCACCGCGCGCGGCCGCGCCAAGGATGCACTCAAGGGCACGCCAACCTCGGGTCCGTTCGCCGTCGACAACCCGGATCCGGCCTGGCAGGCCTATGTGAAGCTCTATCAGGACGCCTTCCCGGCGGCCCAGCGCTTCCCGACACCGTCGCTGTTTGGCCTCGGCTACTTCGTCGCAACACAGGCCGCCATCAAGGGCATCGAGGCCGCCGGTGGCGATCTCGGCAACGGCCAGGCCAAGTTCAAGGAAGCGCTGAACAAGATCCAGCTCGACACGCCCATCGGCAAGATCACGCTGAACGAGAACCGCCAGGCAACCGGCACCGTGTTCATCAACGAAGTTGTGGACGGCGCAGACGGCAACATGACCAACAAGATGGTCGGCAAGACCGACAACGTGAACCAGACGCTTGGCATGACTGCGGAACAGTTCCGCGCGCTCGGCCTGCCGTCGCGCACGGTCGTGGATTGCGCCAAGCTGCGCGCAGGCGGCTGACACGCGAGTGGTCTCCCGGGGCCGGTCCATCAGGACCGGCCTCTTTCTTTTCCTGAAACCGGTCGGATCGAAAGTCCCGATCCGGCGGGAGCGTTGCCGATGACGCTCATTGGATATCTGGCACGCACGCATTTCGCGGAAGCCGCCATCGAGGATGCCCTGCCGGAGGAAGCTGCCGGCGTGGCGCTCGCCCTTGTGCTGACGGACGACGAGGCCGGCACTGCGCCGACGCTCGCCCGGGTGCGTGACGCGCTCCCCTGGGTGAGGCTGGAGATTGCGGCGGCTCCCGGTCCCGCGCCGCGCAAGGACGCCATCCCGAGGATTGCCAAGCGACTCGCGGAGCTCGCTTCCGACACCGTCATCGCCATCGGCGGCGTCGGAGCAATCGGTCAGGCACGCCTCGCCGCCGAACATGCCCTGCGCATCGGACAGAAACTGACCGTGATCGCGGTGCCGGTCAGCCTTTTCGATCTCGGGCTCTCCCGGCAGGTCCGGACGTCGGACGGCGGGCCAATCGTGTGTCCAAGGCCAGATATCGTGATTGCGGATCCGACCGTTCTGGAGGCCGTCCCGATGCGCAACCTTGCGGTTTCGGGAATGGAGACCCTGGTTCATGCCATCGAGGCCTATGCCAGCCCGACCTATAATCCGCCGGCAGATGGCCTGGCCATCGAGGCTGTCCGACGGCTCGCGCGTTGGCTGCCCGTGGCCGTTCATGCGCAAGACCACGCCGAGGCGAGGCGAGAGCTGCTGGCCGCAGCGCTGACGGCGGGTCTGGCTCTCGAGAAGACGGTTGGCGGTGTCGATGCGCTTGCCCATCCGCTGGAGGTGGAACCGGGCAGCGCCGGGGCGCTGCATGCACCGCTGCTTGCGGCCATCGCGGATTTCAACGCCCTCGTCGTCGGCGAACGCTATGCTCTGCTGGCGGATGCCATGGGTGCCGACAGGACGGAAGCGCTGCTGGGCGAACGGCTGGCGAGCCTCTCCCGCGCGCTTGGCCTGCCCGCGGCGCTTCGCGATGCCGGCATCGATAGGGCGCGCTTTGCTGAGGTGGCGCGAACCGCCGCCAATGATCCAGCCGCCCTCGCCAACCCACGCCGCCTGACATCCGGCGATTGCCGGCGGATCCTGGAGGCCGCGTGGTGAGTTGCCCGAATCAACAACGCTTGCCTGCACACAGGGCCGGTGCGGGCACACAGGTTCGGAGCAGGCATGGAATTCTGTTGCCAGCATCGCGGCGAGCGCTAAGCTGGGAAAAAAACAGCCGCAATCAGACATTTGCGGGAGGGAGGATATGGGTTTTGCTCACGCTGTCGCGCACGGCGACTTCGGCCGTGCGTGTGTCTATGCCATGGATCGACCGATGGCACCGCACGCGCACCGGGAAGGACATCTGATTCTGCATCTGTGCGGACCGGCGGCAGAAGTCGTGGTGAACGGCCATCCGCATGCGCTCTCGCCGCACCGCGCGGTCGCCGTCAGCCCGTGGCAGCCGCACCACTACAGGCCTGTCACCCAGGGCGTGAGGGTGATCGCGCTGGTTCTCTACATCCGGCCCGGCTGGTTCGTGGAGGCCAGCGGGCAGGCATCCGACATCCTGCGCTTCGGCCGACCGGATGTCGAAGTGACCGATCATCTCGGCGGTCTCGTGGCCGAGATCGCCGCAAGTCTGTCCAACCACGGTGGTGCAGACGGCGGTTTCGAGGATCGTCTGGGCGCGCTGACGCAATCCGCCTATAACCAGACGTGGCAATGGACCGCCGACAACGATCAGTTGGTAGGCAGCGGGAGACCACTCCGCGATTTCCGCATCCGCCGCGCGCTGCATTTTCTCGACGAAACCCTCGGCGAGCCCATCGATCTTTCCGTTGTCTCGCGCCAGGCAGGGCTGTCACGGCCGCATTTCTTCAAGCTGTTCCGCGAACAGATGGGATTGCCGCCCACGATCTACATGAATGCCCTGCGCATGGAGCGGGCCATCAAGCGGCTCGCATCCGGTGTGGAAACTGTCGCGGATATCGGACTCGATCTCGGATTCTCCACACCCGCCAGCTTCTCGCGGTTCTTTATCGCCAATGGTGTCGTGCCACCGAGTGTTTACCGGCGCAGCGTCGCGGCCGGTTTGCAGCACTGACCCGATGCGGGCCGTGCCGCAAAGAAAAGACCCTCGGGAAAGTCGATGCCGCAGGCAGCGTCGTATGCATGATTGGGTTTGCAGAGGACCTTCCGTCCGCTGCGCCGCGCCGCAAGTGTGATGGAACAGATCATCAATCGCCATCCTTTCCTGGTTTTTGCCGCCGCCGTGCTGGTGGCGGCCTTCCTGTGGCTTGTCTTTGCACCCTGGCCACCGGAACTCGTCGCCAGCTGGGGGCGCAAGCAGATCTTCCTGAACGCGCTGCTCGGGGGAATCACGCTCGGTGCGCTGTATTTTCTGGTGGCCACGGGGTTCACGCTGATTTTCGGCCTCATGCGCGTTGTCAATCTCGCCCATGGCTCGCTGTTCCTGCTGGGCGGCTACATTGGCTATGAAGTTTCCTCGGCGACAGGATCCTGGGTTCTCGCCTTTCCCGTCGTTTTCGTGGTTGTCGGTCTGGTCGGCTTTCTCATGCAGCGCTTTATCTTTGCCCGTATGGAAGGCGAGGAGCTGCGCCAGACGCTTGTCAGCATAGGTCTTTCCATCGTGATGGCCGATCTGATGCTGTGGATCTGGGGCGGTCAGTCATACTCGATCCTGGCCCCCGGGTTCCTGCAGGGGCCGATGGAACTTCCCATTGTCAACACGATCAACGCAACGACCGGGGCCGTGAACTACATCCGCTACCCCTCCGTGCGCATCTGGATTCTCGTGGCGGCGATTATCATGGGCGTGGGAATGTGGCTTGTCCTCAACCGCACGGCGCTGGGCATGGTGATCCGTGCCGGCGTCGATGATCGCGAGATGCTCGCGGCGTCAGGCATGCGCATCCAGCTGGTATTTCTTGGTGTCTTTGCTTTTGGAGCCGGGCTGGCTGGCATGGCCGGGATTGTCGGCGGCACGTTCCAGTCGCTGTCACCGGGCGAGGACACGCGCTTTCTGCTTGCAAGCCTTGTTGTCGTCATCGTCGGCGGTATGGGCTCCATTGCGGGTGCCGCGCTCGGCGCGCTCGTCATCGGGATCACCGAGCAGATGGGGCTGGTCTATGCGCCAACCTATTCGATCGTCTTTACATTCCTGATCATGGCAGCGGTGCTGGCCTTCCGGCCGCAGGGCCTCATGGGCGCGGGGCGCTAGCCGATGGCGATTGCCGAACAGGCCCCCTCCTCGGCCGATCTCGCCTCGCAGCGCTCCTGGTACGAACAGGTGCCAGGCCATTGGTGGGTCGCGGCCTTTGCGCTGCTGGTGCTGCCGCTTGTCGCCAATGGTTTCTGGCTGTTCCAGATTATGGGCTGGACTTTCATTCTCGGCATGATCGGGCTGAGCCTGATGTTTCTAGCCGGCTATGGCGGCATGGTGAGCCTGCTCCAGATGTCGGTTGCAGGTGTCGCCGGTTACATGGTCGCGATCCTTGGATCATCAGGCGTTGCCACCATCAGCCTTGGCCTGTCATGGTGGATCGTGCTGCCGGTGGCTTTCCTGGCGGCAGCGCTGTTCGCTACCGTTTGCGGCGCGCTCGCGGTACGCACCGAGGGTATCTATACGATCATGATCACGGTGGCGATCGCGTCAGCCTTCTTCTACTTCACCCGCCAGAACTACTCGATCTTCAACGGCTACTCCGGCTTCAACCTCGTGCTGCCGCCCGCGCTCTTCGGCGTGAACTGGCGTGATCCGACTGCGTTCTACTATCTCAGCCTTGGCTGTGCGACGCTGTCATACGGGGCGGTCGTCTACATCTCGCGCGCGCCCTTCGGCCTTGCATTGCAGGGCGTGCGCGACAACCCGCGCCGCATGGCGGCGCTGGGCTTCAATGTCACCGCGCACCGGATCGCTGCCTATGCATTGGCCAGCATCTTTGCCTCGACGGGTGGTATCCTGCTGGTCTGGCAGAATGCGCAGATCGCGCCGGGCACCATCGGCATCCCGGCCGTGATCGATGTGCTGGTGGTGGCGGTTGTTGGCGGTCTTCGCCGGCCACTGGGACCCTTCATCGGCGCATTCATCTATGTGATGCTGCAGGTGTTCGCGCCGGACTTCCTGAGCGCGTTCGGCTTCTCAACCGAGCGCTTCAAGCTGATCATCGGGCTGGGCTTTCTTGCCGTCGTGCTGTTTTCGCCTGACGGCGTGCTTGGCCTCTGGGATCGCTGGCGCGCCCGCGCCGCTCGGCGTAGCGATCCGTTGACGGGAGCGCCCCGATGAGCGCCGGGACGCTGAGCGAACGGCCGGGCCTCGTGGCCGGTGCCGCCACCTCCGGCAACGCGCTGGAGTTGCGCGGCGTGACCAAGCTGTTCGGCGCGCTGGCGGCAATTTCCGATGTCACGATCTCGGTCAGGCCCGGCGAGCGGCGCGCGGTGCTGGGTTCCAACGGCGCGGGCAAGACCACGCTGTTCAACTGCATCACCGGCGACTTTGGCCCCTCGGCAGGAATCATCCGCTTCTTCGGTGAGGACGTGACCAACTTCCCGCCGCAGGAGCGTATCCGCCGGGGCTTGCGCCGCACCTACCAGATCTCCTCGCTCTTCGTTGGACTGAGCGTCATCGACAATGTCTATCTCGCCTGTCGTGGCGTTTCGCGGAATCGCTTTTCTCTGCTGAGACCACGGCGTGACGATGCGCTGGTGCATGCAGCCGAAGGCCTGATCGATGCGGTTCGCCTCACCGATGTCAAAGATCGGCTTGTCGGCGAACTCGCCTATGGCCAGCAGCGGCAGCTTGAGATCGCGCTGGCGCTATCGGGCGCGCCTCGCTTCATCCTTTTCGACGAACCGGCCGCTGGCCTGTCGCCAACCGAAAGGCGCGATCTGGTCAATCTGCTGACGTCGCTGCCGTCGCATATCGGCTACATCATCATCGAGCACGACATGGACGTCGCTTTGCGCGTCGTGGAGAGCGTCACGATGATGCACAACGGCCGCATCTTCAAGGAGGGCCGGCCGGAGGAGATTGAGGACGATCCCGAGGTGCAGGAACTCTATCTGGGAGGCGGGCATGGCTGAACGCTTCCCCACTCCGCAACGTGCCGGCACGCCGATCCTGCAGCTTTCGGGCGTCAATGTCTTCTATGGCCGCAGCCATGCCGTGCAGGGTGTTGATCTCACGCTGCACTCTGGCGTCCTGTCGGTCGTTGGCCGCAATGGCATGGGCAAAACGACCACGTGCAAGGCCATCATGGGACTCGTCCCCATCGCGTCCGGCTCAATCCGGTTCATGGGCGAGGAAATCGGCGGGCGTTCGCCGGTCGATATTGCGCGGATGGGTATCGGTTACGTGCCGCAAGGCCGACGGCTTTGGCGATCCCTCACGGTCCATGAGCATTTACGATTGATGTCGCGCGGCAAGGGTGCCTGGACGCCAGAGCGCATCTACGACGTCTTCCCGCGCCTTGCGGAGCGGCGCAACAATGGCGGCGCGCAGCTGTCGGGCGGCGAGCAGCAGATGCTCGCCATCAGCCGCGCGCTGCTCATGAACCCGCGCCTGCTGATCATGGACGAGCCGACGGAGGGGCTTGCGCCGGTGATTGTCGCGCATGTCGAGGAGATGCTGGTGCGGCTGGCCGCCGAGGGCGACGTCTCGATCCTCGTGATCGAGCAGAACATCGGTGTCGCGACGCAGATGTCTGATCCCGTGGCCATCATGGTCAATGGGCGCATCAACCGCATCATTGCTTCAGCCACGCTTGCGGCCGACCGCGAGTTGCAACAGCGGTTGCTGGGCGTCGGCCGGCATGGCCATGAGGATGTGGATGCCGGACCGCAGGCGGGTATTGCACAGCAACGTGCGCAAGCCTCGCCCGGGATGGATGGGCCGACGCGGATCTATATCGCCAATCCGGCGATCCCGACCCGGTGGTCACAGGATGTGCCGGCGGCAAAGATCGAAGGTGCGGCCCGGACAATCTCACGGCCAACACTTGCGACGCTCGACGGCCGCCGTATCGGGGACATCTCGCCGCTGGCCGCCCGCACACCGCAGGAACCGCATGTCATTGTGGCGGGCACGCTGGATACCAAGGGCGACGAGCTTCGCTACATCCGCGATATCATCAAGGCGGCCGGACTGCGTACGCGATTGGTCGATCTGTCGACCAACGGTCGCAATCAGGGCGCGGATGTCTCTGCGCAGGAGGTGGCGCTCGCCTCGCCAAGCGCCTCGGCGCGCATTGCATCCGGCGACCGGGGTGCAGCCATCGC
>JBOFUS010000301.1:0-1246 GCA_051652685.1 Beijerinckiaceae bacterium | reverse complement strand
ATGGCGAATATCGCGCCAACGTCTCGATTGAAACGGGCGAGATCATTGACGGTCGGCTGCCAACGACAGCCCGTCGCCTGTCAGGGAATGGGCCGCTTTGCATCGGGAAGAACTGATGGCAAACTGGCGTCACGCCCGGTCGGGTGAGCCGATGGAGCGTATTGCGGGTCTCGACAATGATTGACGTCATCAAGCTCAAGGTCTTGCCTGACATGCAGCTTTCCGTTGCTTTCAGCGACGGAACGGGTGGCATTTTCGACGCCCACCCGATGCTGGCCGAGAGCGGATCAATGCTGATCCCGCTGCGCGATCCGGTCTATTTCGCCCGCGTGTTCATCGAAGCCGGCGCACCCACATGGCCCAACGGGTTCGACATGTCCCCGCGCTGGTTGCAGGACGAACTGCGGGTGGCAGGCGCGTTGCATGCAAGGGCGGATGCAGCTGCTTAGCTGAGTTGAGGCAACCTGCATGGCCCCAACGCAGCCCACAAACCCTGCGAACGCATGTGCCAGATCGAGGCGAAGGCGCTGAGAAAGCTGAAGCACCCGAGCAGAAGTCGGAAACTGATGAGCCTTCTGGACAGCTGAGGGCGGGGCAAATGCGCTTTCTGCGCCGGTTGATCTCGACAGAATCAACCGCCGCGCCCTACCATCCCGCCCATGGAATTGTTTGCGGCAGCAGGTGTTGATCTTCCGGCCACCGGCGCTGCTGCGCGGCGGGTGCGCTCGGTCATCGGTCCCTTGAGGGTTCCGCTTCTCAGCTACAAGGTGGTCGAGCGTGCGCGGGAGCTGGTGGCTTTCGCCCCTTCCGATGAGGAAGTCGCGCGCGCGACCGACTATGCGCGAAAGGTCCGCAACCCGAAGTTTCTGGCTCAGAGAGAGACCGCCGTCCGCTCGCTCTTCATCAGCGAGGTCCTGGAAGGTCTGCTCGCCTATCGGACCTATGATCCGGAGAGAGAATATTCGATCGCCTATGAGCGGCCAATCCGCCGTGGCAAGGTTGATGTCGCTCTCGGCAGGTTTGACGACACGAGCGGAAAAAGCCAGATTCTTGCCCCGTTCGAGATGAAAGGGCCAGACACGCCCGATCTTGACCGGATCATGCCCGGGCGCGGCCGCAGCCCGGTTCAGCAGGCGTGGGACTACGCCATCGATGCGCCGGGCTCCCGCTGGGTGCTGGTGTCGAACTGTCTCGAAATCCGCCTTTATGCCTTCGGGCGCGGCCGTGACGCCTATGAAGTGTTTGA
>JBOFUS010000300.1:0-2025 GCA_051652685.1 Beijerinckiaceae bacterium | reverse complement strand
TTGTCGAGGGTTACGACGCGACATCGGAGCTGCGGCAAGCGGCGGAGACAAGGGCGATTGAGGAGATCGAGAAGGCCGCTGGCCACGCGCTCCCTCCCCTGTTCAAGAGCTATTTCCACGGCGAAGACGGCTGCTGCGGTTGGTACCTGACGCTCAGCCTCTTCGTCACGGAGGAGCTGAAGACCAACGAGCGCTTTCGCTCCATTTTCATGGCGACCGAGGTTCTGGAAGCGCGCAAGGCCATTGCCGCGCTCGATGCGCAGGTGAAGGAGTTGCTGGTTGCTTATCCAGCGCTTGAAGGCGTGGCGCGCGACATCCGTGACGGGCTGGACGCGCTCACCGACACGCTGACGAAGCAGATGCCAGTCAGGATCGAGGTCCCTGTCGCGCAGTCCTTGACCGGCCTTGGCCGTTTCTCGTTCAGGAACACCGATATCCCGTTTCTGGGCCGCGAGGATGTCTTTGCAGCGCTCGATGGTTTCCTCGAAGCAGACGCGCGTTTCGGCTGGCATCTGCTGACCGGCGAGGGCGGCGCGGGCAAGAGCCGGCTGGCGCTGGAGCTTTGCGGGCGTCTCCGCCGGCTCGGCTGGTCGGCGGGCTTTGCCCTGGGCAAGGCGAGCGGCCAGGGCTACCGCGCCGGTGCCATGCAGGATGGCTGGATGCCGAAACGGCCCACACTGGTGATCATCGACTATGTCCTCGCCGAAGCGGAAATGACCCGCCACCTCCTCGACGATGCGTCGCGGAGCGCGAGACGCGACTTTGCGCAACCCTTCCGCATCCTGCTGCTGGACCGGCGGGAGGACCAGTCGCTGGAAACCGCCGTGATCAGCCAGGCGAGCGAACGCGAGGCGATCCGCATGGCGCGCTGGCGGCCGGACGCCCTGTCGGGTGTCGCGGCGCGCCTGCCCCTACAGACGCCGGAGCACCTGTGGGAGATGGCGCGGCCATTCCTTGGCGAGACCAGCATCACGCAGCAGGCATTTCTCGAAAGGCACGGCACGCTTGATCCGGAACGGCGGGCGCTGACCGCGCTGGTGCTGGCGGATGCGCTTGGCCGCGATCCGGCAGGCGGCTTCGGCTCGCTGGCCGATCTGCTCGGCGAATTGCTGCTGCATGAGCGCAGGATGTGGCCGATGGCCCTGCGCAACGAGGGCCTCGAACAGGCCTTCCTCGCACTCGCGACCATGGCCGGTGGCTATGCGACGGCGGACCACGCGGTGCTGCCGCCGGCGCTTCAGGGAAGGCTCGACAACGGCCTGATCGAAGCCTGCGCAAGCGTCGCGCCGCCGGGACCGGGGCAGTCAGGTCCGGGGCAGACAGGTCCGGGACAGTCAGTCGGCCGGCTTTCGCCCGATCTAATCGGCGAGTTCATGGCGCTCCAGAGCGTGAAGCAACCGGATCGCGTGCGTGGTGGCGCGCTGTATCCGTGGCTGGCAGAAACCGCCTGGCGCATGAACAATGGCGGTGGCATGCGCGATTTTCTCACCCGCGCCCGGCGGGATTTCACAGGCGATCCGGCTCTGGATGGGCTCAAGAGACCAGTGCCGGGCGTGGCGGCGAGCTTCGTGCTGGCGTTCGAGGATGACGTCGCGGTCGAGCGACAGGCAATGCTGTTCGCCAACACCGCGCGCCTCGTGGCCGCACCGTTCGAGCGGCTCATGACGCAGATCGCCGATCCCGGCGCGGCGATGGCGGCGGCTGAGGTGCTGATCGGCCTCACCGGCAGGACCCCACCACTGATCAACGCGCGACGGACGCGGAAGGCGCTTTCCAGCCTCGAAACAATGGCGATGGGCGATGCGCGACACGCCGCCGTCTGGGAGCCATGGGCAGAGAGCGTCTTCAACTTCATCAGTGACCGCGCGGCGGAAGAGCCCGAGCCTTGCCGCGCGCTGCTGGAGCGCCTGGAGGCCAGGGCGGCGGAGCGCGGCGAGCCGGCGCTGTGGGAGCAGTGGGCGAAGAGCGTCACCAACTTCATCAACCGCCGCGCCACGGAGGAGCCGGACGTTTGCCGCGCGCTCT
>JBOFUS010000299.1:0-5305 GCA_051652685.1 Beijerinckiaceae bacterium | reverse complement strand
ACAATGGTGGACATCGACCACGACACAATCCCCTTCTACGATGATCTCGTGCTCGGGGAGCGGCTGATTCTTGGCGAAAAGACATTCAGCGAAGCCGACATCATTGGTTTCGCCCGCGATTTTGATCCGCAGTTTTTTCACATCGATGCTGTTGCCGCGAAGAATTCGATCTTCGGTGGACTGATCGCATCTGGCTGGCACACGGCTGCCGTGTGGATGGAACTGATGGTCAAGAACCGCACTGCAGCGGCGATGGGGGCGATGATGCGCGGTGATCAGCCAGCGCAGCTCGGCCCTTCACCAGGCTTCCGGAACCTTCGCTGGATCAAGCCGGTGCATGCTGGCGACACGATCACCTACACATCCGCAATTACCGAAAAGCGCCTCTCCGCCTCGCGGCCCGAATGGGGAATCGTCAATCATTTCAATACCGGAACGAACCAGCGCGGCGAACTGGTCTTCTCGTTCCACGGCACGGTATTCTGGGAGCGGCGTCGATGAGCCAACACAGCCGCCGTTTCGACGGCACCAGCGCCTATGTCGCGGGTGACGATCTCAAGATCGCCGTCAACGCCGCTATTGCACTTGAGCGCCCGCTGCTGGTGAAAGGGGAGCCAGGCACCGGAAAGACCGTGCTTGCGGAGGAGATAGCCAGCGCCATCGGTGCGCCGCTCATCCAGTGGCACATCAAGTCAACGACCAAGGCGGCGCAGGGCCTTTATGAGTACGACGCCGTCTCTCGGTTGCGCGACAGTCAGCTCGGCGACGGGCGCGTGTCGGACATCCGAAACTACATCCGCAAGGGAAAGCTCTGGGAGGCATTCGACAGCGAACGCCGGCCGGTGCTCCTAATTGACGAGATCGACAAGGCGGATATCGAGTTTCCCAACGATCTGCTGCATGAGCTCGACCGCATGGAGTTCCATGTCTACGAGACGGGAGAGACGATCCGCGCGGAGCGCAGGCCGGTGGTGATCATCACTTCGAACAACGAGAAGGATCTGCCGGATGCCTTCCTGCGCCGCTGCTTCTTTCACTACATCCGCTTTCCCGATGCACAAACACTGCAACGCATCGTCGATGTGCATTTCCCTGGCATCAAGCGTGAGCTGGTCGCCCAGGCGCTGAAGAGCTTCCTTGCTGTGCGTGAAGCGCCTGGCCTCAGAAAGAAGCCCTCTACCTCAGAGCTTCTTGACTGGTTGAAGCTTCTCGTTGCCGAAGATATCGACGCGCAGACACTGCGTGAAAATGACAGCCGCAAACTGCTGCCGCCACTCCACGGTGCGTTGCTCAAAAACGAGCAGGATGTCAGCCTCTTTGAGAAGATTGCCTTTCTGAGTCGCCGCGAAAAAGGCTGATCCCGATGCTCTTCTGCACAAGGTTGACCCGGCCAGACGTTTCGTGTCTGACGGGCGGACTCTCATTTCCGCCACCGCGAGACCCATGCGCAACGAACGCTATAACCCCCGCGAAGCTGAGCCGAAGTGGCGCAAAGCCTGGGACGAGAAGCGGCTTTTCGCCACGCAAAACGATGATCCCCGCCCCAAATACTATGTCCTTGAGATGTTTCCTTACCCCTCGGGACGGATCCACATGGGCCATGTGCGCAACTACGCCATGGGCGATGTGGTTGCGCGCTACAAGCGCGCGCGCGGCTTCAATGTGCTGCATCCGATGGGCTGGGACGCCTTCGGCATGCCGGCCGAGAATGCAGCGATGCAAAACAAAACACATCCAGCGAAATGGACCTACGCCAACATCGCGACGATGAAGGCGCAGCTGAAAAGCATGGGCCTGAGCCTCGACTGGGACCGGGAGATCGCTACCTGTGATCCGTCCTACTACAAGCATCAACAGGCGATGTTTCTGGATTTTCTTGCTGCCGGACTCGTTGAGCGCAAGATATCCAAGGTGAACTGGGATCCGGTCGACCAGACTGTGCTTGCCAACGAGCAGGTGATCGACGGCCGTGGTTGGCGCTCCGGCGCACTGGTGGAGCAGAAAGAACTCACCCAGTGGTTCATGAAGATCACCGACTTTGCCGAAGAGCTCGACAGCGCGCTCGAAAGTTTGACACGCTGGCCAGAGAAGGTGCGCCTGATGCAGCGCAACTGGATCGGTCGTTCGGAAGGCATGATGGTGCGCTGGGCACTGGATGGGGCGACCGCTCCCGCAGGATATTCCGAGATCGAGATCTATACGACGCGGCCGGACACGCTCTTCGGGGCGAGCTTCATGGCCATTGCGCCAGATCATCCGCTGGCAAAGGCCGCTTCGACCACCAGTCTGGCGCTCCATGCCTTTTGCGAGGAATGCCGCCGTATGGGCACCTCGGTTGCCGTCGTGGAAACGGCTGAAAAGCAAGGCTTCGATACTGGGATCAGGGCCATCCATCCTCTTGACCCCGATCTGACGGTCCCGGTCTACGTCGCAAATTTCGTTCTGATGGACTATGGCACTGGCGCGATCTTTGGCTGTCCATCAGGCGATCAGCGCGACATGGAGTTCGCACGCAAGTACTCCTTGCCCGTGCCGGCCGTGATCGTGCCGGTGGACCCCGAAAAACGAGACGCCACGCTCAAGGCGATCATCGACGGAATTCCTTTCGATGGCGATGGCGTGTTGATCAACTCCCGTTTCCTCGACGGAATGACGACGGACGATGCATTTCAGGAAATTGCACGTCGGCTTGAGGCCATGCAGTTTGCAGGCTCCGCCGTCGGCAAGCGCAAGGTGAACTACCGCCTGCGCGACTGGGGCATTTCCCGTCAGCGCTACTGGGGATGCCCGATTCCCATCATTCACTGCGAAGCTTGCGGTATTGTTCCGGCACCGAAACAGGACCTTCCCATCATACTGCCGGAGGACGTGACGTTCGAGAAACCGGGAAACCCGCTCGATCATCATCCAACATGGCGACATTGTGCCTGTCCGCAGTGTGGCAATCCCGCACGGCGCGAGACCGACACGATGGATACCTTTATGGACTCGTCCTGGTATTTTGCCAGATTTACTGATCCGTGGAATAACAGTTCAGCGACGACCTTCAGTATAGTGAATGATTGGCTTCCAGTTAATCAATATATCGGAGGTATAGAGCACGCAATATTGCATCTTTTATACTCTCGTTTTTTTACCCGTGCAATGAGAAAGACGGGCTACACTGACGTGAAGGAACCCTTCGAGGGACTTTTCACGCAAGGCATGGTCGTTCACGAGACATATAAGGCGCTCGATGGGACCTGGCTGTCGCCTGCAGAAATCCGCATCGAGAGCGGAAACAATGGAAGGCGCGCATTACGACTCGACGACAATTCAGATGTCGTGATTGGCGATATCGAAAAGATGTCGAAGTCAAAACGGAACACAGTCGATCCGGATGACATTATCGATACTTATGGCGCCGACACAGCCCGCTGGTTCATGCTGTCCGATTCACCGCCAGAGCGGGATGTCAACTGGACAGAAGACGGTGTGCAAGGGGCTGGCCGTTTCGCGCAGCGCATCTGGCGGATCTGCTGCGAGGTTGCTGAGCTGAACAATGATGCAGTATCCGGCGATGCTGGAAACGAAGCACTTTTGCTCCGTCGCGCAGCGCACAAAGCACTCGCCGGAGTGACCGAGGATGTTGAGCGGCTTCGCTTCAACCGGTGTGTTGCACATATCTATGAACTCGCAAACGCCATCTCGAACGCACTGGGCAGGCACGCGACAGTCCCCGGCGTTCCGGCTGCGTTGACTGAGTCTACGACCATCTTGATACAGCTGCTAGCACCGATGATGCCACATCTGGCAGAGGAATGCTGGGAAGCACTTGGGCAAGCGAACCTCGCGGCAGAAGCAGCATGGCCTGTTTGCGATCGTTCACTCCTGATAGAAGACAGCTTTACCTATCCTGTTCAGGTGAACGGGAAAAAGCGGGCTGAAGTGACCGTTGCGCGCGATGCTTCCCGGCAAGAAATTGAAGAGGCTGTTTTGGGTGATTCGGCTGTCCAGCGGTCACTGGAAGGGCAAGAACCAAAGAAAATCATTGTTGTTCCATTGCGGATCGTCAATGTTGTGAGCTGATGGGGTATCAAATGCGCATATCGCTACAGCTGGTGATTGTGGCTCTTGGAGTAGCGACGCTTGGTGGATGCGTTCGGCCACTTCACGCGCCAGGGGCAGCGGACCGGGGGTCGTCAGTTGCGCAGCGGCTTGCGGGTATCGCCATCGAAGTCCGAGGTGATCGCCTCGCCCATTTCTTTCGCAATGAGCTCGAATTCGAACTCAGAGGCGGCGCAAAAGTGTCGCCAGGAGCAAGCGAGACCCAATACCGGCTGGTTGTCGTTGCTTCGCAGCGGGTGAACTCAACTTTGCTGGATCGCATCTCCGGACTTGCCGATGCAGCGACACTTAATGTCGATGCCCAGTACCAGCTCTACAGGACTGGCAAGGCAGAAGCAGTATCTTCCGGCAATGTCATTGCCGTGGTTTCGTACGAACGCAGCCAGCAAAGGTTTGCCACTGTACGTGCCGCACGCGATGCAGAAATTCAGGCCGCGCGACAACTGGCCGAGCAGCTTCGCGGGCGTGTCGCGACCTATGTCGCTTCCAATCCCTGATATCCGAGCCATAGACAAGAACCGATGGTCGCCATTACGCCGAAAGAGGCAGCACAGTTCCTGAAGTCCGGCTTCGAACGGTATCCGGTCATTCTTTTCTACGGACCTGATGCGGGACTTGTGAGTGAACGCTGCGAGCAGCTTACCGCGGCAATCACCGGTGGGGACCGGGGAAACATCATTCGTATTGACGGCGATGACATCGCGAACCAACCAGGGCGGCTCGCTGACGAGGCTTATGCGATTACGATGTTTGGCGGGCGCAGAGCCATCTGGATTCGGGCTGGGGCAAAATCGTTCCAGGCAGCGCTGAAACAGCTGCTTCTCGAATCCCCGCCAGATTCCACTATCGTGATTGAAGCCGGCGATCTCCGCAAGTCGAGTCCACTCAGAAACTCTATCGAGAAGGAGCCAAAAGCAGCAGCACTCGGCTGCTACGCGGAGGATGGGCGGGAGGTCGTTTCACTCGCTGAAGAGATGGCAGCAACCCACCAAATCCTTCTCAGTCCAGACGCGAAAACTGCGATCGTCAGTCTACTCGGTGCGGATCGCAAAAGGTCACGTTCGGAGCTCGAGAAGCTCTTTCTGTACTGCCATGGCCAAGAGCGCATAGAGGCTGCAGATGTTGATGATTGTTTGACTGATGCAGCGACCCTGACGACAGACCAGGTAATCGACGCCGCATTCCTCGGCAGGCTCGA
>JBOFUS010000298.1:0-6559 GCA_051652685.1 Beijerinckiaceae bacterium | reverse complement strand
GGCGAAGCGCTGGCTGAAACGCCTCACGCCGGCTGAAAAGTAAGGCTTCGCAGGCCTTTGGCTTTCACTATGCCTGCAATCGTCTATGGTGCGCGGGACTTTCGGAGACGAGACATTTGGACCGCCGCCGCTTCGCATTCCTGATCTTGCCCATGGCGCTTGCCGCCGGTGCATCCGCCTGCGGCCGTCGCGGCGCGCTGGAACCTCCGCCCTACACCGCGCAAGGCCGCGAGTGGGAGCGTCGTACGGCCCGCAACAATCAACAGAATCAGCCGCGCGGCAGTGTCCAGCAAGGTCTGGAGCGTGATCAGGATGACAGCAACACGCAGGATGTCGAGGGAGAGCTCGAGCGTAACCGCAGCGAGGGAACCGCGCGCCCGCCGAGCGATCCCACACAGCCCGAGACTGCTCCGGCCGCACCGCAAGCTCTGGGAACGGGTGGTCGCCGCAGACCCCCGGGCATTGTTGCGCCTAACAAGCCTTTCATCCTGGATGGCCTCCTGCAGTAGCGAGGCCTCCGCCGGCCAACAAAAAAGCCGCCCAAGGGCGGCTTTCGTGTTTCTGGCATAGCGTGAACCGCTTACTTCTTGGCGTCGGGGGCGGTTTTCTTGACGTCACGCTCGGCGATACGGGCCGATTTGCCGCGGCGATCGCGCAGATAGTAGAGCTTGGCGCGACGCACCTTGCCACGACGGACAACCTTGATGCTGTCGATCATGGGCGAGTGAACCGGGAACACGCGTTCCACGCCTTCTCCGTAGGAGATCTTGCGAACGGTGAAGCTTTCCTGGATGCCTCCACCGGAGCGGGCAATGCAGACGCCCTCATAGGCCTGAACGCGGCTGCGCTCGCCTTCGACAACCTTGACGTTGACGATCACGGTGTCGCCGGGCGTGAATTCAGGGATAACCTTGGCGAGCCGGGCAACCTGCTCCTGCTCGAGCTGCTGGATGATGTTCATGGAATGATACCTTTTTCCGTTTTGGGCTCGTTGTCTGGCCCATGCGTTTCGGGACGCTGTTTTAAGTTGAGCCGCGCGCATACATCGGCGACGGGCGAATGTCGATGGTGAACACGCGAAAAAGCGCCGACTATTGATCCCAGTCGACACTTTGTCCGAAGAAGGAGGCCCTGAGCCTCACTCCGCCGGTGTACGGACGGCCAGCGCCTCGACGTCGATGAAATGGCCTGCACGGTCGCGCTTGGATGCAAGGTAGCGCACGTTGTTGGGATTGGGCCGGCCAAGCACGCGCTGGCTCTCGACCACGGTCAGGCCCGCGTCCTTGAGGGCGTTGATCTTCTCGGGATTGTTTGTGCGAAGGCTGACCTCGGTCACGCCAAGCTGCTTCAGCATCACGGCAGCGAAGTCGAAGCGGCGCTGGTCGAGATCGAAACCCAACACCTCATCGGCGTCATAGGTGTCCCAGCCCTGCGACTGGAGCTTGTACGCGCGCATCTTGTTGGAGATGCCGTTGCCGCGGCCTTCCTGATCCAGATACAGCAGGATACCGCCTCCATTGGCTGCCATCCACTCGACGGTGCCGCGCAGCTGGTCGCCGCAATCGCACTTCAACGAGCCAAAAAGATCGCCAGTCAGGCAGGCGGAATGCATGCGCACAGCCACCGGCTCGGCGAAGTCAGGCTTGCCGACGATGATCGCGACCTGATCGCGGAGGCCCTCGCCGCCGCGAAACACCACGAACTCGGTGTCCAGCGCACCCTCGAGCGGTACCGGCGCGCGGCCGACGATGGTCATTGCCTTGACCTGTGTCGCCCGGAAGTTGCGGACGGCATCCGCAGGCACGCGCAGGAAAAGCGCTTCCGGAAGAAGGTTGAGATCGGCGGGCATCGTGACGATAGCGGGAATGGTGAGCGCCACGCGGGCCAGTTCCAGCGCAACATCGTCCAGAGGCTGGAGCGGGCTAACGGGGGCATCAACCCGTGCCTCGATCTTCAGGGCCAGGGTCTCGACGCGGTCCGCGTCGACGCTCGGAAGGCTGACGACGCCAGCCTGCGTCCTCTCAAGCCCCAGACGGCGAAGTCGCGCGGCGGGCAAAACAAGGCGGGCGTGTCCACCGGCGAGTGTATCAAGATCACGGGCAAGTGCCGCATCAAGGCCTTCCACGCCGCACATAAGGATCGCGGTATCTCCCTCGACGATCACCACGGGCCTGCCGGCACGGAACTCGGACAGCGCCCGCTCCACGGCGATCTCGCCCATATCGATGCGCGAACTGAAAAGATGACGCGGATGTTGCATGACGCCCTTACCCTGTCACCGCCGGCGCATGGCGCTGGCGGCCCTCGCTCCCCACTGCCCAATCCGACAAAGATCGTGACCCGTGTTGCACTGCGTTCTGAGCGCAATCACATGAATGGAAGATGACTTCGCCCGCTGCTTTTTTCTTACGTGCAACGGCGCGAACCGGTTGCATCGATTTAGAAAAAACCTTCCTCATAATGGCCACAAAAAAGCCGCTGACGCTTTGCGCTTCGGCGGCTTTTCTACGTGTGAAGGCGTCTTTCCGGATGTCAGTTAGGCTTCGTCTGTCCCGCCGCCGGCGCTTCGTTGACCTTGACCCCGCGCAGGATATCCAGCGCGTAGTTGAGCTGCTTGTCGTCCTTGGCATTGGGCGGGATATAGGCGGACGAGCCACCCTTTTCCTCGTTGTCCTGCGAGCGCAGGTGGCCACGCAGGCCGGCTTCGCCCTTGGTCTCGTCCTTGCCCTTCAGCTCGTCCGGGATCTCCTGCTCGACCTTGATGTCAGGATCGATACCCTTGGCCTGGATCGAACGGCCGGACGGTGTGTAGTAGCGCGCCGTTGTCAGCCGCACCGCGCCCTGCTCGCGCAGCGGGATGATGGTCTGGACCGAGCCCTTGCCGAAAGAGCGGGTGCCGATCACGGTCGCCCGCTTGTGATCCTGCAAGGCGCCGGCAACGATCTCCGATGCCGAGGCCGAGCCACCATTGATCAGCACGATCACGGGCTTGCCCTTGGTCAGGTCGCCGATCTTGGCACTGTATCGCTGCGTATCGGCCGGATCGCGGCCGCGCGTCGAGACGATCTCGCCACGGTCAAGGAAAGCGTCCGTCACAGACACCGCCTGATCAAGCAGGCCGCCCGGGTTGTTGCGCAGGTCAAGCACGAAGCCCTTGACCTTGTCGGCACCAAGCTCGGCGACGGTCGTTTCGATGCCGCGCTTCAGGTTCTCGAAGGTCTGCTCGCTGAAGGTGGTGACGCGCAGGTAGGCGATGTCCTCGCCCTCCTTGCGGTAGCGGACGGCGCGGATCTGGATGCGGTCACGCACCAGCTTGATTTCGATGACCTGCTTGTTGCTGGCGCGGATGATCTTCAGCCGGACAGGCGTGTTGATCGGCCCGCGCATCTTGTCGACCGCCTGGTTGAGCGAGAGGCCCTGCACCTGATCATCGTCGATGTGGCTGATGAGATCGCCCGCCATGACACCACCACGCGCGGCCGGTGTGTCGTCGATAGGCGCAACCACCTTGATCATGCCCTCTTCCATCGTGACCTCGATGCCGAGGCCGCCGAACTCGCCGCGTGTCTGCTGGCGCATGTCGGTGAAGGATTTCGGATCCATGTAGCTGGAATGCGGATCAAGCGACGTCAGCATGCCGTTGATGGCACTCTCGATCAGCTTCACTTCATTCGGTGGCTCGACATAGTCAGAGCGCACGCGCTCGAAGATGTCACCGAACAGATTGAGCTTGCGGTAGGTGTCGGTGCCCGCTGCGACAGCCGCGCCACCCTGGAGAAGCCCGGTCTTTGCGGAAATGGCCACGGTGCCAGCACCGATCGCCACACCGAGCAGGAGATAGGACAGTTTGCGCATCAGCCGCGTACCTTCTCGCCGTCGGATTTAGCCCACCATGGGCCGGGATCGATCGGAGTCCCGTCCTTCCTGAGCTCTATATAGAGCACTGGTCCCTTGATTGCATCAGCCGTCAGCGCGCCGGCGGCCTGCGTGCCCATGCTTGCCACGGGCTCTCCCGTTAGCACGAACTGGCCCGCCTCAACCGATATGCGTTCCAGACCCAGCAAAACCAGATGATAGCCGCCTCCGGCGTTGATGATCAAGACTTGTCCGAAAGAACGGTAACTTCCTGCAAAGGACACCCAACCGTCGATGGGTGTGGTCACAACAGCGAAGCGGTCAGTCTCGAGACTGACCCCCGTTTCCCGTCCGCCGAAGCCGTCTGCCGCACCAAATTGACGGGATTGGCGACCGGACGCCGGCAAAACCAGTGTTCCGCGCGTGTCAGCAAAGGCAATTTTTGGCTGCAGCCGCGCCATGTCGCCGAGCGCGCCCGGTGCCAGGTTTGCCACTTCGGCCGGGTTGCGCGCCGGCGGCGGGACCGCGCGTGCTGCCGCTGCGGCACGCCCGACGGAGGCGATTTCCGTCTCCATGCGGCCGATCAATTCTTTGAGATTTGCGGATTGTCGCACGAGGTCGCGTATTTTCTGACGCTCTTCGCCAAGCTTGAGCTCGGTACGTTCGATCTCGCCCTGCCGCGCGTCGATCAGGGAGGCCAATCGGTGCCGCTCCTCCAGCAGGTTGCGTGATTCGCCTGCCAGTCTGTCACGCTCCTCGGTCATGGCGTCACGCGTGGCGATCAGCGCCTGGAGATCGCCGGCAATGATCTGGGCCTCCTGACGCAACTCGGGCAGCACCGAGCTCAGCAACATCGAGGTGCGGATGGCCAGCAACATATCTTCCGGTCGCACCAGCACGGCCGGTGGTGGCTTGCGCCCGAGGCGCTGGAGAGATGCCAGCACCTCGACAATCGTGCCTCGCCTTGCCTCCAGTGAACGTTTCAGCGCAGCGTCGGTGAGCATGAGGGCTGCGAGGCGCCGTTCGGCCGCCGCGGCGGAGGTCTCTGCCTCGCGCACGCGCTGGGCGGTGGCGATCAACTCACTGGCAAGCCGGGCGCGGTCACCGCGCAGGCGGGAGATTTCGCTGGCGCGCTCGCTGTTTTCCGCCTGACCGCGCTTCAGCTGCTCTTCCAGCTGACGCAGTTCCTGCTCGCGCTCGCGCTTCCGCTCGGCCGAAATCGGCTCGACGGCGGCAGGCGTGCGCGCAGGCTGCTGCGCCGGCGCAGGCGTCAGGCCGAGAAGAAGCAAAACAAGAAAAAGGGGCAGGCGAAGCAGCACCCGCCGTTCCTGCCACGGCCGGCGCGGGAGGTGAAGTGTCATCCCGTCAGGGCCGATGGTAGGGATGGCCGGCGAGAATGGTTGCGGCGCGGTAGAGTTGCTCAAGAAGCAGGACCCTTACGATCTGGTGCGGCATTGTCATGCTGCCGAAGGAAATCACGTCCTTAGCGGCGACTTCCAATGCCGGGCCAAGACCATCAGCGCCGCCAATCACGAAACTCATCGCCCTGCGTCCCGAATCCCGCTCGCGGGAAATCCACCCGGCGAAGGCCGCACTGTCGATGGATTTGCCGCCTTCATCCAGACGGACAGCGAAGGTATCGGCCGGCAGCGCTGCGAGGATTGCTTGCGCTTCCTGTGCCTTACGCTCCGCAGCTGACCGCGCCTGGCTTTCAGGAACCTCGGTGATGACCGGTCCCGACAATCCAAGCCCCCGGGCGAGTCCGGAGAAACGCTCGGCGTAGCGGTCGGCAAGCTCGCGTTCCGGACCGGCTTTCAGGCGGCCGACCGCGCTGATTCCGATGCGCATGGTGCCGGTTCCGCGACGGAGATGTCAGATCTGGCCGCGCTCGTCCGGGCGGTCACCGCTCCACATCTTCTCGAGATTGTAGAAGGTCCGAACCTCGGGTTTGAAGATATGAACGATGATGTCACCGGCGTCGATCAGCACCCATTCGCAATGGGGCATGCCCTCGACCTTGGCGTTGCCAAAACCCTCGTCCTTGAGGGCCTGCAGAACCTGCTCGGCAATCGCACCGACATGGCGATCCGACCGGCCGGACGCGATCAGCATCCAGTCGGCGAGCGATGTCTTGCCCTTGAGATCGATGTCGGTAATCGCCTCTGCCTTGGCATCGTCGAGCGTGCGAAGGATCAGGTGACGGGCGTCCGTCGCGGGGCCTTCCGATGGAAGGGCGGACGGGGGAAAGGGCATCTTGAGAGCCGTTTCAACAGGAGATGTCGTGAGCAGTGGTCTCGTTCCTTCTGGCAGGGGTATTCCCGCTGGGTTCAATCACTCCACACTATCCGAACGGTGATTCCCGTTCGGTATTTCAAAGATAGGGATCGATTGTGAAGGATTTCAATACAGCATTGTCGCGCGTTCGTCATGAACCGAATCATGCGTGGCACATCTGTCACGCTCCCGCCTTCCCTCAGGCTTCCAGCGCGGCGTCGAGCCGTGCGGGATCGAGCCTCACGATGGTCGCGGACTGCGTCCAGATGACGGCCGCCAGGACAGGCCGATCCCCATAAAGATCAATGAGCAGCGCCCGATAAACTGCGAGCTGCCGGAGATGGGCGGAGGGCACGGCTTGAAGATCAGCGGGCGGGTTGCCGGTTTTGAAATCGGCCAGCAGCACCTTCTCGGGCGTCACCGCCAGACG
>JBOFUS010000297.1:0-5259 GCA_051652685.1 Beijerinckiaceae bacterium | reverse complement strand
GATCCCGCCTACGACAAGCTGATCGATTCAAAATTCGCCGATGTGAAGAATTCTGGTGGCCGCCATGCGGGTTCGATCACGGCTGCGCAGTTCCTGCAGCGTTTCGTCAATGATTGCCCCTGGGCGCATCTCGATATCGCTGGCACGGCGATGGCATCGAAGACAACGGAAATCAGCCAGGGCTGGGCGTCTGGCTGGGGCGTACGGCTTCTCGACCGGATGGTGAGGGATCACTACGAGGATTGAAAGGTCCAGACGTGGAGGTGCTGTTCTACCACCTGCAGTCGCGCAGCCTCGAGCAATCGCTGCCTGGGCTTCTCGAAAAGACGATGCAGCGCAACTGGCGTGCGCTGGTGCGCTGCGGTTCACAGGAGCGGCTTGCCGCACTCGACAATCATCTGTGGACCTATGCTGACGAGAGCTTCCTGCCGCACGGGCCGGCTTCGGACAGGGATGGCGCGCCGATCCAACTGTCACTCGATGATGCACGGCCTGAGGGAGCAAACGTCATCTTTTGTGTGGACGGTGCTGCACTCCCGTCAACGGACGGCTGGGACCGCGTGGTCCTGATGTTTGATGGCAACGATCCGGATGCGCTGGCACAGGCACGGCTCGCCTGGAAAGACATGAAAGCACGCGGCACGCCCATGACCTACTGGCGACAGGATGATCAGGGGCGCTGGTCGCAACAGGCCTGATCCAGAGGCGGGGATATCCTCAAAAACCGCCCCGGCGAGACATTGCGTTGTTGCAATTGTTCAACAATAGGTGATCGCGGCCACGTCGCATAATGCGCGTTCCGGAGGGACTGACATGAAAAAACTGATCGCCGAGGCCTTTGGCACGGCTGTACTCGTCTTCGTTGGTTGCGGAGCCGTCGTGGCCGTCAACCTGCTTGGCAGCGGCCTCAACCCTGCCATCAGCATGGGTGCATCCGTGCATACGCAGGGCATCGTCGCCATCGCGCTCGCCTTCGGCCTTTCCGTGACCGCGATGGCCTATTGCATCGGTCCGGTTTCGGGCTGCCATATCAACCCGGCCGTGACCGTTGCTCTGTGGGCTGCTGGCCGTTTCGAAACGAAGGACGTCCCCGGCTACATTGCCGCACAGTGTCTTGGTGCCTTCATCGGTGCCGGCTTGCTGGCGCTCATCCTTTCAGGCGCGCCCGGTGGATACACCATTTCGGGCGGCGTGTTCGGGCAGACGACATTCGGCAAGTGGTCGGTGCTCTCCGCCTTCCTCACCGAATTCCTCGCGACCATGATCTTCACCGCCGTGATCCTTGGCGTGACCCAGTCGAAGGCCAACTCCGGCCTTGTCGCGGGTCTTGTCATCGGCCTGACGCTGGCGCTGCTCCACCTCGCCTTCGTGCCGATCACCGGCAACTCGCTCAACCCCGCCCGCACGCTTGCGCCGAATATCTACGTCGGTGGTGAGGCGCTTGCGCAGATATGGCTGTATATCGTGGCCCCGCTCGCCGGCGCCTTTGCCGCCGGGACGCTGTTCAAGGCGAAGATATTGGCGATGGACGAGTAAGTCTTCTGCTCCACCTGCTTGCGACTTGGATGGCGCGCGGCTAAGACCCGCGCGCCCTTCCATTTCCGCAATCTTCAGGAGCCTTCCATGGCCGTGCAGCGCACTTTCTCGATCATCAAGCCAGACGCCACCACCCGCAACCTCACGGGAGCCGTCAACGCGGTCATCGAGAAGGCTGGACTGCGCATCATCGCCCAGAAGCGCATGCTGATGACCCGCGCGCAGGCGGAAACGTTCTATGCCGTCCACAAGGAGCGCCCCTTCTTCGGAGAGCTTGTGGACTTCATGATTTCTGCTCCGGTCGTCGTGCAGGTGCTGGAAGGCGAGAATGGCATTGCGCGCTACCGCGAAGCGATGGGTGCGACGAACCCGGCAAACGCCGCCGAGGGCACGATCCGCAAGCTATATGCTCTCTCTGTCGGCGAAAATTCCGTCCACGGTTCGGACGCGCCGGAGACCGCAGCCCTTGAAATCGCACAGTTCTTCGCAGGCAACGAAATCGTCGGCTGATTGGCGCGGCTGCTTCTGAACCGGCGAAAAAGGCGGACGGTGACGTCCGCCTTTTTTGCTGGCGGAATGGTACTGGATCGCCCATTCTGGCGATGTTTTCAGATGGTTGAACGATGCCCGATCCGATCAGCTGGTCATTTTCCTGGCCGTATTATCTTGCCGCGCTCGTCTTCGGGTATCTTTGCGGCTCGATCCCCTTTGGCCTGATCATCACGCGTCTGGCCGGCACAGAGGACATCCGTGGCATCGGCTCGGGAAGCATCGGTGCCACGAACGTGCTGCGTACCGGGCGCAAGAGCCTTGCTGCCGGAACGTTGCTGGGTGATGCGCTCAAGGGAACTGTTGCGGTGCTGGTTGCCGGCATGTGGGGACCATGGACCGCGATCATCGCAGGTCTCGGTGCGTTCCTGGGGCATCTCTTTCCGGTCTGGCTGAAGTTCAAGGGTGGCAAGGGCGTCGCCACCTATATCGGCATCCTGCTTGCGCTTTCGTGGAAGGGCTTGCTGGTCTTTGCGGTGGCCTGGCTCTCGGTGGCAGCGCTCACGCGCTATTCCAGCCTCGCATCGCTTGTCGCCAGCGCAATCACACCCGTGGCGCTCTGGTGGTTCGGATTGCGCGAGGAGGCGGAATTGTTCCTCCTGATGGCGGTCCTCGTCTACTTTGCGCATCGCGCCAACATCCAGCGGCTGCTGGCGGGCACCGAAGGCAAGATCGGCCAGAAGGGCTGATCGGCCGATGTCGGGAAACCCAGACGCTTCGTCGCGCCGCAGCAGGCTTTCCGAAACGCAACTCATCGACTGGCTTCGGCTGATCCGCACGGAGGGAATCGGCCCACGCACGTTTTATACGTTGATCTCCCGGTTTGGCGGCGCGGCCGAAGCGTTGCAGGAACTCCCGGACCTGTCGCGCCGCAAGACGGGCAAGTCGGTATCCATCGTGAGCACCGAAAGTGTCGCGAAGGAGCTCCTTGCAGCGCGCCGCTTGGGAGCTGCCTTCATCGCACGGGGCGATCCCGACTATCCAAAGCGCTTGTCTGCCATCGACAGCGCACCACCGCTGATCGCGGTAATCGGCCCCCATCCGCTTGGGGCGTCGGAATGTGTCTCGATCGTTGGGTCCCGCAATGCGTCAGTGGCGGGGCTGCGGATGGCCGAGCTACTGGCGATGGGTCTTGGCGGGCGCGGCTTCGCGGTCGTCTCCGGTCTGGCGCGGGGCATCGATGCACGTGCGCATGAGGCGAGCCTTCCCACTGGCGCGATTGCCGTGGTCGCGGGCGGCCTTGATCGCCTTTATCCGGAAGAGAACCGCAAGCTGTTCGAGCGGTTATGCGACCGGGGTGCGGTGATCAGCGAAATGCCGTTCGGCTGGGAACCGCGTGGTCGTGACTTTCCCCGTCGCAACCGGATTGTTGCTGGCCTGTCCCTTGGTACGGTCGTGGTGGAGGCTGCCCGGAAGTCGGGCTCGCTGATCACGGCTGATTTTGCGCTTCAGCAGAACCGTACGGTCTTTGCAGTGCCCGGATCGCCGCTTGACCCGCGCGCGGAAGGCCCCAACGATCTCATCCGGCGTGGCGCGACACTGGTCCGCAACGCGGACGACGTGGCTGATGATCTCACCCCGCAACGCGAGGGCGAGCCGCTTCAGCACAGGATGTTCGAGGGCGGAGATCCAGAGGTTAACGAACCGCTCTGGGCGGAAACGGACCTGTTTGGAGAGGATGTAACGGCGGCGGTTGGGCCGGCTATTGCGCCGTTCGAAGGGTGGGAGGAGGCGGGTGCCCCCGATGCGCGGACGCGGATCATGGCACTGCTGTCGAGCACGCCGGTGGCGGCTGACGAGATCGCAAGGGCTGCGGGATTGACTGCGCGGGAGGTTCAAATCGTTCTGTATGACCTTGACGCAAACGGCGAGGTGACAATGCATGGCGGTGGAAGCGTGAGCAAAGCACCTGCCGCCGCGCCACGCGCGGATTAACAGGAGCGACCGCCATCCATTGTGCTTTCGTTCATATCGAATAACCTAGAAGAAAGAGGAAGGGCGCTTGGTTTCGCCCTCTGGAGGAAGTCCATGTCCACGCTTAAGAATGTCGCCTTCGCAGTTGCGGCGTTCGGTTTCTTTGCCGCTTCGAGCGCAGCCGAAGCCCAATACTATTATCACCCGCAGTATGGCTACGTACAGCAGCAGCCGCAGTGGGTGAATCCTAGGATTGCGCGCAAGCAGGCACAGCAGACCGAGCGGTTCATCGAGAAGTTCGGCTACCAGCAGCCCCGTTACGCCCAGCCGCGTTATGTCCAGCCGGGCTATGGCCACCAGCCGCGCCGCAGGCACTACCAGCCTGACGTCTACCACTACCCCCAGCCTGGCTACGGCCGTGGATATAACCAGGGTTGGTAATCTCTAGCCCGCAAGAATAAGGGCTATCGGCATTGTGACGGCGCAGGCGATGGTCTGCGCCGAAATGATTCCGGCCATCAGCGGAGCATCGCCGCCATCCTGCCGCGCAACAATGTAGGAAGCGGCCGCCGTCGGCACGGCGGCGCAGATCATGGCGACACCGAGCGCTGCGCCGGAAAGACCAAGCATCAGCGCGATGGTGCCAGTGGCCGCCGGCATGATGATAAGACGGACGACAACCGCCATCGTGACGCCCGCTCCTGCCTGGCGCAGCGCCGAAAAGTTCAGGCCAGCGCCGACCAGCAACAGCCCCGCCGCCAGCGCGCCCCTCCCCAGCACGTCGACAAAGCCGAGAACCGCACCAGGAAGGCGCAGACCGCTCGCCATGATGGCGAGGCCGAGCAGCGTCGACCAGATAAAGGGATTGCGGATCAGCGCTGCAAGGAAGGGCAAAAGCACGAAGGGCTTTGCCGCCGAGCCGTGACGCGTCATCGCAACAGCGCTCGCAAAATTCACGAAGGGCACGAGCAGCACCAGCGCCAGCGCCACCAGTGTCAGCCCTTCCGCGCCATGAAGCGTTCCGGCCAGCGCGATGGCGATAAAGCTGTTCCAGCGCACGACGCCCTGAAAAACCGATGTGAAAGCCGGCCCGTCAAGCCGGAAGAGCGCCATCATCCGGCTGGCTCCGAACAGCAGCAACCCACTGGCGACGACAGTCGGCCCCAGAACGGCTGCTGCAAAAGGGGCGATCGGCTGCTGTCCAAGCCGCGCGTTCGCAAGCGTGCCGATCATCAGCGCGGGGATGAGGATCTGATAGGC
>JBOFUS010000296.1:0-4075 GCA_051652685.1 Beijerinckiaceae bacterium | reverse complement strand
GGCGCACCGCGCCGATCCATCTGCCGGCCGAACATCGGCGCGAAAAAACCGCCAATCAGAAGTGCTGCCGACATGATCGCGAACATCACCGGGAGCGAAACCCCGAACTCGCCGCCTGCATGCGGCGCAAGCAGGGCATAGGCGTAGTAGAGTGTGCCGAAGCCGATGATCTGTGTAACGCCAAGCGCGGCGACGATGCCAAGCATTGTCAGGCTGTCTTTCGTTGGAAGATCAGGCCGGCCGCACGAGCAGCTTGGCGAAAACCGGTTTCAGCGCGCGCATCAGCGGTTCCAGCACGTAGTGCAGCAATGGAACACAAAGCGCGCCGATGATGGCCCCGAAGATTGCGGCGGCGACCGCCTCGGTCAGCCAGCCGATGACGCTCGCTGCGGCCGGAACAAGCGCAGCCGCCCACTTCGCGCCGTCCTTGATGGCGTGTTCCAGCGCGCCCGCGCCATATTCGGCCAGACCGTGGATGATGATGCCGCCGCCGACCCAGAGCATCGCCAGCGTGCCGACGACGCTGAGAACGCTGAGAAACGCAGGCATTCCGGCAACGATGGCGCGGCCGATGGCACGGGTGACGCCGAGCTTCCGGCGCGCCAGCATCATGCCGAAATCATCCGCCTTCACGATCAGCGCTACGACGCCATAGACCAGCACGGTCATGCCGAGGCCGACAACGCTGAGCACGGCGACCTTGGTCCAGATGGAGGCGGCGGCCACCGTGCCCAGCGTGATCGCCATGATCTCGCCAGACAGGATGAAGTCCGTGCGGATAGCGCCGGCCGTCTTCTCGTCCTCCAGCGCAAGGGAGGCGACAGCCGCCTCCTCCGGCGTCGCATAGTTGGTGACATTGAGCGCTGTCTCTTCCGCGTGCCCGGCATGGGGCGCAAACCACTCATGGGCTTTCTCATAGCCCTCGAAGCAGAGGTAGGCCCCGCCGACCATCAGGATCGGCGTGATGAGGAAGGGCGCGACGAGGCTGAGGATCAGCGCACCGGGCAACAGGAAGTAGATCTTGTTTTTCAGTGAGCCCCTGGCGATCTTCCAGATGATCGGAAGCTCGCGGTCCGCCGCGAAGCCCATGGCGTAGCGCGGCGTGACAGCCGCGTCGTCGATCACGATGCCGGCCGCCTTCGCGCCCGCCTTCGTCGCCTGCGCGGCAACATCATCCAGCGAGGCCGCCGCCACCTTGGCGATGGCGGCGATGTCATCGAGCAATGCGAAAAGGCCTGAACTCATTGAAAACGGCTCCGTGCGAATGACTGGCGGTCTCTATGCACGCGAAACGCGCCTGTGCAACGGGGCGCCAACAGCTCAGCCGCCACGTGCGACCATCTCGCCGAAGGGCAAAGACATCCGACGCACGGTCTCGCCGTTCATGTTGCGGAGCGACACATGCAGCGTCTCTTCCCACCAGTCGATATCAAGCGCGCCGAAATTGACCGCGCCGTAGGGAGCACCCAGACGGTTGGGACCATCCTCGTTGACGTTGCTGAAGAACTGCGTGAGACCACTGCCGGTGATCTCGGACAGGGGATAGGGCGTACCCCTGGTCTCGCGGTAGAGCGCGCCGATGTGGCGGTCGCCCGAGAGAAACACCACACGGTTGGCTTTCGTCGCGCCGATGAGGTCATAGAGCTTCTGGCGCTCGCGCGGGAAATTCCCCCAGCGCTCCCAGCCATGCCCATCGGCGATCACCTGGACCGACGAGACAATCAGGCGAAGCTCCGCCGGCTCCTTCAGTTGCTGTTCCAGCCACGCCCATTGTGCCGCGCCCAGCATGGTCTTGTCCGCGCTGTCGTCCGGCACGTAACGCTCCCGGCCCTTGGCATTGCGCGTGTCGGTCGGCTTCAGGGCCGAGCGGAAGCTGCGCGTATCGAGCAGGATGACCTGCACGCGCTTGCCCGGCGGGCCGAAGCTCTGGGCGTGATAGACGCCCGCACGCTGGCGACGGGGATCATCCTGCGGCAGCTTCCAGAAATCGTTGAAGAGGCGCTGCGCCGCCTGCTTGTGGATGAATTCCTCGCCGGCGTCGTTCTTGCCGTAGTCGTGGTCGTCCCAGGTGGCGAGATGCGGGGTTGCGGCGCGCAGCCGCGCCATGCCGGGGATCAGCGCCGCGCGGCCATAGGCCGTTGTCAGCGTCTCCAGCAGTTCGGCATCGTCGGACACCGGCTTGCCGTTGCGGATATCACCATAGACGTTGTCGCCTGCGAAAATGAAGAGCTCCGGCTTGTAGGCCGAAATCGCATCCCAGATCGGCTGCTCGCGCTCCTGGTTGGAGCAGGAGCCGAAAGCGATGCGCGTCAACACCTGATTCGGCATCGCGGGTGCCTGCGCCCGGGCGATTGTCGCGCCGAGGACAAGCACCAGGAGGAGGGCGGCGAGGCGGGTCATGGCGGCTCCTGTGTTGTGTCCTCGCGACTATCGAGCCCGTTGATGAAGCACGGATGACGACAAACACCGTCATTGCACAGCAATGACGCTAGAGCAGCGGCTCCCGCGTCGCCGGATCAAACCACGACACGGGGGCGAGCGCTGCCAGCAGATCCCGGCGCTCAGCCGCGCCTTCCACGCCGATCCTGTGTACCAGCAGATCACCGTTGCCATCGATGCCGCGCTTGAGGGTCTTGTCTTCCGGCACATGCGCCAGCCAGTCGCGGCCCACGCGGCGGAAGCCGCGCTCGCTCCAGGCATCGACATGCACCATGAGATGGCGCGCGAAGCTGCCGATCAGTGTTTCGGGTTCCACGCCGTCGAAACCCTCGATCTCAAGGGCCGTGCCGACGACCCAGGTGCCAGGCTCCAGCGACACGCCGCTCTCACGGTTGCGCACCACGGCCGTGCGCATGATGCCGCCGAAGACAAGCCATTCCGGCGGCTGATCGTCCGCTGCGCCTTCCGGCCAGCCAATGCGCGCGCCGCCGATGAGGCCGCCGTCGAAAAGCAGCCGGTCGGGCCAGGCGAAGTGGATAGGCTTTTCAGGCGGGCAATGCGTGGCAAGCGAATCCGCCATGGCGTTCATGCCGGCGTAAAGTGCGCGACGCGCCGCCACCAGTGGCTCGTCAGGCTCCAGAACTACGGCAAATTCCACCAGATCGAAACGCTGTGTGAAGACGAGCGTACCCGCCCCCCGCCGCGCCGCGATGCGGCAGGCATGGGCGAAGGCATCACCACCTTCCCGCAACGCCACGCCCTCGAAACCTGGCGGCAGATCAAGTTTTGCCGCGCCATCCCCGGCATCGAAAACCTCCGGCGATGCCAGTTCCCGCGTCAAATCCGTCTCCCGCTGTCATTTTGAACCACCGCAGATTATAGGCGTTCCAGACCGGCGCGAACAGCCGGCCAGACAACAATCGACCACCTGAGGACACGCAAACACCATGGAGATGCGCGACGCCACCATCCTTCTGTGCTCCTGCGAGGAGACGATGTCGCCGGATGCGGGCGCGGTGAAGAAAGGCTGCGCTGGTGCCACCATCAGGACAGCGCGCCATCTCTGCCGCAGCGAGGCAGGGCTATTCGCGGAGCTTGCCGCCAAGCCGGGCAGGCTGACCATCGGCTGCACGCAGGAAGCGCCACTGTTTCAGGACATGGCGGAAGACGGCGAGGCAAAAGCCGCGCTCACCTTCGTCAACATCCGCGAGACAGCCGGGTGGGCGAAGGACGGCAAGGCATCCGGCCCCAAGATGGCTGCGCTGATCGCCGCCGCCAATATCGAGATGTCGCCCATCGCACCGGTGACGCTGAAGAGCGAAGGGGTTGCACTGATTCTGGGCCGCGACCAGACGGCGCTCGACGTGGCCGCAAAGCTCTCCGCCCGGCTCGATGTGACGGTGATCCTGTCGTCGCTTGCCGACATCGTGCCGCCGCGCCGTGCGGATTTTCCCCTCCGCCAGGGCCGCGCGCGCAACGCCGCCGGATGGCTGGGCGCATTCAACGTCTTGATCGACGGCTATGGCGAGCCCGCCGTTTCCTCGCGCGGGGCGCTCAACGCTGGCCCGCTGCGCGACGGGCTGACGTCCACCTGCGATGTGCTGATCGACCTCACGGGCGGCACGCCGCTGTTTCC
>JBOFUS010000295.1:0-5346 GCA_051652685.1 Beijerinckiaceae bacterium | reverse complement strand
CTCAAGGCCATCCGCAAGCAGCGCGGCCCGCGCGATCTCGCGGTGATCATGGCGACATCGGAAAACAGCATCAGCAAGGTCCACGAAGCGACCGTCGCGGGGGCGAGCAACTACCTCGTGAAGCCTTATGATGCGATCAATCTGAAGAACCGGCTGGAACGGGCGCTCATGCGGCAGATTCCCATCGCGGCCTGAGGCTACCAGACCTCCGTCTGGCAGATCTCGACCGCACCGCGTGGCCGTTGCCTTCCGGATGCAAGAGCGCGTCGTTCATCGGCGTGGCGGATGGCCAACGCGGCCCAGTTCTGCAGCGTTTCGGCAATCGACGGCATCAGCGTGTCGGCAGCGGGGGCATCGGTTCCACCGGACGCATAGCGGCGGCCCCCATCAAACTGGACGAGATCATGCGCCAGATACTGCGCGCGAATGGCAAGTTGCTCAAGGGCATCAGCCGCGTCCTGTTCCAGCGCCCACTGTCTTCCGATCGTCATTGGTTCATCTCCATCGATACAGAAGTACCAAGAGGACAAACGCGCGGCATTTGGATCATCCGTACGGGTACATGCGGCGTTCTAACGCCCTCCAGCCCACCACTGGCCCCTGCAGACGACTGGAGGATCATCCTCCCGGAGCCGGGCCGGTCGAACGGCGCTCGACAAGCTCCACCGGCAGTTCGCGGTGCATTTCCCCTGTCTCGCCGCGAAGCAGTTCAATCAGGATGCACGCGGCCTCGGCACCGATCGCCGCCGTGGGAATATGCACGGTGCTGAGCGCCGGCGCGACATGCGCCGACATCTCGATGTCATCGATGCCGACCACCGAAATCTGGTCCGGGACAGAAAGTCCCCGCGTGCCGGCCTCGATCATCGCACCGATGGCAATCACATCGATGCCGCCGATAAGGGCTGTCGGCGGTTCGGCGAGCTCCAGCAACCGTGCTGCGCCCGTGCGGCCACCGGCCAGCGTCATCGGCTGCTGGGTGACGCGCCAGTCAGGCAGCGTCAGCCCGGCGTCGGCGATGGCGGCGCGGGCACCGGCCAGCCGCGCGCGCTGACGGTCATTGAAGCCGAGGCGTCCTGTGATCATGCCGATCCGGCGATGGCCAAGGCGCAGGAGATGCTCCGCTGCAAGACGTCCTGCGCGCGCATTGTCCACCGCGACAGCGGAGAAGCCGGGCGCATCGCACCATGTCAGCACCACCGGCGCTGCAGCGTCCCGCAACATGGCGTTCGTTTCGGCCGCGCGCTCCGCGCCAACCAGAACCAGTCCATCCACACCCCGCGCCAGAAGATTGCGCACGGCTTCCGCTTCGGCAGAAGCGCTGTAATCATGGGAAACCACCAGGAGATGATACCCGGCGGCCGTCAGTTCCGCCTGCATCGCCTGCAGCGCGCGCGAAAAGATTGCATTGTCGAGCGTGGGGAAAACCGCGCCGATGGCCATGGTCCGGCCCGAAGCGAGCGCGCGCGCCATGCCGTCAGGCCGGTAGCCAAGCCGGCGCGCCGCCTGTTGCACGCGCTCCAGCGTCTCTTTCGCCAGCAGTTCGGGCTGGGAGTGAGCGCGGGAGACGGTTGCAGGCGAGACCCCTGCCTCCAGTGCTACATCCGTCAAGCGTGCTCTGGGTTTGCGCACCATCAACAATTCATGAAAAATTTTTCATTCCTTGTCCAGCGATTTGCGTCGTGTTTGGGCAGTTTTCGCTCCATTGTCAAAGAGATTGACAGGCTAGCCACGATCTGAAACCTTATCCTGAAAGCGCTATCATAAAGTGCGAAAGGGTCCCGCATGATCGGGCGCAAGGGATGGATTGGACTGGGAACGCTGGCAGCGCTTGTCGCGCTGTGGTTTCTGCTGACCACGGTCACCGGGCTGGTGTCCGGTGGGCGCTTCCCTGCCCCTCATGAGTTCTGGCAGTCGCTGACGCAGATCAACACGCGCGGCTATGCGGGTGCGACGCTGGCAGCACATGCCCTGAACAGTGTCATGCTGGTGGTGATGGGCTTTGTCGTCGCCGTCGCTACCGGCGTGCCGCTGGGGCTCTGGATGGGCTGGGATCGGCGGGTCGAGGCCTTGATCAATCCGATCTTCCTGATCATCCGGCCGATCCCGCCGCTGGCCTGGATTCCGCTGGCGATCCTCTGGCTGGGGCTGGGTGATGCAGCCAAAATCATGGTGATCTGGTTTTCCGCCTTCGTGCCCTCGGTGATCAACGGCTTTGCGGGCGTGCGCAACATCGACCGCCCGATCCTGGAAGCCGCCTCGATGCTGGGCACGCCGCGCTGGCGGCTTGTGCGCGAGGTGATCGCGCCGGCAGCTGCGCCCATGATCTTCACGGGCCTGAGGCTCTCGCTGCAAGCGAGCTGGACAACGCTGGTGGCGGCCGAGCTCGTGGGCGCGCTGGTCGGTGTCGGCTTCGTGCTCAACATGGCGCAGCAGGACATCTATCCCGGCATGATCCTCGTCGGCATGCTGACGGTGGGCGTGCTCGGGTTCGGCACAACGTGGCTCCTGTCCCGGGCTGAGCGCCATGCGCTCGCCTGGAACGTCGCGGCGAGGGATTGAGAGCATGAACGGTCCCGCCCTCTCCCTCCGCGAAACCTTGCGCCTTGGCGCGATCGGCCTCGCGCTGTTCCTCGGCCTGTGGACGTTCCTTTCGGTGTCGGGGATCGTGCCCCGCCAGTTCCTGCCGACACCGCTGGATGTGGCAAGCCGTTTCATCGCGCTGCTGACCTCGCCCTTTGCCGGTGCGACACTGCCGGGTCATCTCGGCGCGAGCTTCGCGCGCTATGCTTACGGTGTGCTGCTGGCGGCGTTCATCGGCGTGCCGCTCGGTCTGCTCATGGGCTGGTTCCGCCTGCTCGATGATATCGTCACGCCGATCTTCGATGGCCTGCGTTTCATTGCGCCCATCGCGTGGGTGCCATTTGCCGCGCTCTGGTTCGGCACAGGCGTCGGCGGACCGGTGATGATCATCTTCGCCGGGGCCTTTCCGCCCTGCCTCATCAACGCCTATCGCGGCGCGCGTTTCGTCGAACCGCGCCTGATCGAGGCGGCGCGCATGCTGGGCACCGGCAACTTCCGGACCATCGTCGAGGTGCTGCTGCCGGCTGCTGTGCCGTCAATCATCGCGGGCCTGCGGGTTTCAGCGGGCCTTGGCTGGCAGAGCCTCGTCGGTGCGGAGCTGATCGTGGCGGCGGCGGGCGTCGGTTTCATGATGGTGCAGGCGCAAGGCTCCGTGCAGACGACCACCGTGATGGCCGGCATGCTCGCCATCGGGCTCGTCGGGATGCTGATCGATGTCCTGCTCAGGCAGGGCGAGGGCTGGCTGCGCCGGCGGCGCGGGCTGGAAGCATAAGGGAACAGGAACCATGGGCACGATCCTCTTCCGCAACGTCGACAAGGTCTTTGGCCCTTCTGCCGCAGGCGTGAAGGTGCTGGATGATATCAATCTTGAAATTGCCGACCGCGAGTTTGTGGCCATCGTCGGCCCGTCGGGTTGCGGCAAAACCACCTGCCTGCGCATGGTGGCGGGCTTCGAGCCGCCATCGGCCGGCGAGGTCAGCGTCAGCGGCCGGGTCATCACCGCGCCGGGGCCGGACCGTGCGGTCGTGTTCCAGCAGTTCGCGCTGTTCCCGTGGAAAACCGTGCGCGAAAACATCGATCTTGGCCTGCGCAACAAGAACCTGCCCACGGGCGAGCGCGACGGGCTGATTGCCGATGCGCTGAAGCTGATGAACCTTGAAACCCATGCCAACGCCTTCCCGCACCAGCTTTCGGGCGGCATGCAGCAGCGCGTCGCCATTGCGCGGGCCTATGTGCTCGACCCCGATGTGCTGCTGATGGACGAGCCCTTCGGCGCGCTGGATGCGCAGACGCGCGTCGTGATGCAGGAGGAGCTGGTGCGGCTGGCCCGGCGCAACCCGCGCACGGTGCTGTTCATCACCCACGCGGTCGAGGAAGCCGTCTATCTCGCCGACCGCGTGGCGATCATGACGCGCCGTCCCGGCCGTATCAAGGAAGTGCTCGACATCCGGTCTATTCGCGAGAGCGAGAACTGGGACCGGCATCCGAAGATCGAGGATGTGATGGATCTGGAATCCTTCGTCCATCTGCGCACCCAGATCTGGAAATCGCTGCGCGAAGAAAAGGGGTCGCAGGTTGTCTGAAGCAGTCCGCTTGACCCGTGATCTGACCGAGCCGGAGCCGATCCCGGAGGCTGGCATCCAGCGCGCGGTTGAACTGATGCGCTCGGGCCGGCTGTTTCGCTACGGCGAGATGGGCGCCGACCAGCTTGACGTCTCACTGCTGGAGCAGGAATTCGCGGCGTTTGCCGGCCGCAGGTTCTGTGTGGCTGTGAATTCCGGCGGAGGAGCGCTGTTCCTTGCGCTCAAGGTCGCGGGCGTACAGCCGGGCGATCCGGTACTGGTCAACGGCTTCACGCTGGCCCCGGTTCCGGGCGCGATCCTGCATGCGGCGGCGCGGCCTGTGATCGTCGAGATCGGGCCGGACTTCGTGATCGACCCGGATGATCTCGCCCGCAAGGCACGGGCGTCCGGCGCGAAGGTGCTGATGCTCAGCCACATGCGCGGCCATCTCGCTGACATGGACCGGGTGATGGCCGTTTGCGCGGAGGAAGGCCTGACGCTGATCGAGGATTGCGCCCATGCGCTCTGCGCCTCGTGGAAGGGCAAGGCCATCGGGACATTCGGTGTTGCGGCCGGGTTCAGCGCGCAGACCTACAAGCATCTCAATGCCGGCGAGGGCGGCTTCCTCGTGCTTGATGATCCGGACATGGCGGCCCGCGCCATCCTGCATTCGGGCAGCTACATGCTGCATGCCCAGCATCTCTCATCGCCGGGCGCTGCCGCGCTTGCCGCCGTGGCCGAGACCACGCCCAACTTCAGCATGCGCATGACCGCGCTGGCCGCTGCCCTGCTCCGGCCGCAGCTGGCAGAGCTGCCGCGCCGCGCGGCGCGCTGGAACGAGATCCACGACCGTATCGCCGCAGGCCTGAGACGCGCGCAGCATGTGCACGTGCCGGCGCGCGACGGCGGACAGGTTTTCTCCGCCACGTCGGTACAGTTCTCGGTTCCGGGTTTCTCGGATGCCGAGATGCTGGAGCTGCTGGCGCTGGCCAAGGCCCGCGGCCTGCCCATCAAGTGGTTTGGTGCCGGCCAGCAGGCGGGCTTCACCAGCGCGCCGCGCCATTGGCGCTATGCCGGGCCACAGGGCGCGCTTGCCGCCACCCACCGCGTGCTGGCAACGCTTTGCGATATCCGCACGCCGCTTTCGCTAACCGACGACGAGTGCGATCTGATCGCTGAAATCGTGCGGGACGCTGTCGAG
>JBOFUS010000294.1:0-6003 GCA_051652685.1 Beijerinckiaceae bacterium | reverse complement strand
ACCACAGGCAAACGCTCGAGCAGCGGCTTCGCCATCCGGCCGTAGAACGCGCCGGCGAGCGCCCAGCGGAACCGAACCGGATAGGGCAGAACGCGCGCGAGAATCTCCCGAATCAGCCTGTCATGCCACGGCCGCCTGTAGGTCTCCTCAATATGGGAGCGCGCGTGGTCGATCAGGTGCATGTAGTGCACGCCGGACGGGCATGTCGTCATGCAGGCAAGGCAGGAGAGGCAGCGATCGAGATGCTTCACGACCTCGCCATTGGCCGGCTTGCCGTTCTCCAGCATGTCCTTGATCAGATAGATGCGCCCGCGCGGGCTGTCGAGTTCGTCGCCCAGCAGCAGATAGGTCGGGCAGGTGGCCGTGCAGAAACCGCAATGCACGCAACTTCTGAGAATTTTCTCGGAGGTCGCGAGCTTCGGGTCGGCCAGTTGCTCGTTGGTGAAAAGCGTCTGCATCGTTCAGCCTCCGGCCTGCCAGGCCTTGATCCAGTCCATTGGCCACAGAAGCATGATCACGTTGAGGGTCAGGTTGTCGCGGATGAGCCAGCCGACACCGATCTCCATCGCAAGCGCCAGCGCGATGGTCACAGCCATGGGCAAACGTGCAGCCAGCACAAAGCCCAGCGTCATCCAGCCCATGTCGGCGATGGAATTGATAATGCTGTCGCCGTTGTAGCCCAGCGATACGGTGGCAGTGCGGTAGCGCTCGATGACGGCCGGCGTGTTTTCGGCAATCTCCCAGGCCCCTTCGAGGAGAAAGGCGGCAATGAGCCCGACCCCAAGGGGGATCGCGCGGCCGGAAATTGTCTTCGCCAGCCAGTAGAGTCCGAAGAAGATAAAGCCGTGAATGACATGGCTGAAAAGATACCAGTCACCGATGTGTTGCGAATTTTCGGCCGAGTTCACTGCCCCATGCCAAAGTTTCACCGTTCCGCAGGCACAGATCGGGAGACGTCCCATGGCATAGAGGATCGCTGCCATCGCGATCACGATCGCCAGCAGGACGGCGACAAAACCGCCGGAGATCGTATCCCTGGACTGTGGAGCGGGGAGTGCGCGTCCGGCCATGTTCAGACGCCCGCGTACATGCGGCCGGGATTGAGCAATCCGGCCGGATCGAACGCTGCTTTCACGCCGCGCTGCGCGGTCGTCAACGGCCCATCAAGCGGCTGGAACACGTCAATCCGGCTGCGCAGGGACGTCGATCCACGCACCAGCGTCGCATGGCCGGCGGCGGCGCTGGCGGCAGCGCGGATGACGGCCTGGCCGGCGTCATCGCCCTCCGGCGTCGCCAGCCAGAGCAGACCGCCGCCCCAGTCGAAGAAGCCGCGCACGGGACGGGCAGAGCGCACAGCGCCAAGCGCGGCGGCAGCCTTGCCGGGCGGCAGCGACAGGCGCCAGACCGCATCGTCTTGCGGCGAAGCCAGGAAAGCCGCATCGCGGATCGAAACCCAGAGCGCGTCCTGCCCGTCGCTTGCATCCCGAAGGTCGCCAAAGTCTTTCAAACGCTCGCGAAGTGCCGCGCTGCGATAGGCGATCTGTTCGGGGAAACCTTCAATGCGCAGGAGCGTGCGCGCGGCAGCGCCAGCCAACCCTGCCGGCAGATGGGCGGCACCCGTAGGCTCGAAGGGGGAGCCCAGCGCGCTGCACAGCGCCTCTATCCCCCGCGCATCGCTCAATCCGTCAATCACCAGCGTTGCCACTTGCGCGGGCCGTGGGATGACCTTGAAGATCACTTCGGTCAGCACACCGAGTGTGCCGAAAGCACCGGCCTGAAGCTTTACCAGGTCCAGCCCGGTCACGTTCTTCATCACGCGACCACCGCTCTTGATGATCTCACCACGACCATTGACAAAGCGTACGCCGATCAGGCTGTCGCGGCAGGCTCCGGACATCACCCGCCTTGGCCCCGAGATGTTGCAGGCGGCGACAGCGCCGATGGTTGGCGCGCCCGTGCCGCCGAAGAGCGTGCGATGGTCCATTGGCTCGAAGGCCAGCATCTGTCCCCTTGCGGCAAGGGTGTCGCTGATTTCGGCAAGCGGTGTTCCCGCCCATCCGCCGATCACCATCTCCGCTGGCTCATAGAGCGTCACGCCGCGCAGTGCCGCCAGCGAAAGGGTCCGCGCCGACTGCGCCGGCCGTCCAAGCCCGCCGCGCGTACCGCCTCCCTCGATCGACAGGGGTGCGCTCTCCGCAACAGCAGCCTTGACGGCTTCGGCGACCGCCAGTTCGGAATCGGGAGAGCTTTTCATTGTGGCATTCGGTTCATTCTGGTTTCCTCCATAAGCTGCATTGGCCCGCTTGGGGAGTGGGTCGTTCGTCGTGCAGAGACCATGGTGCTGTTTCTCCAGCGAGAACAATCCGGCTCCTTCTTGCCCGGCTCCTTCTTGCGCGAATGTTTCTCGCCCGCTCTTTCCTGCCCAGCACGTCCACACTGCCTTTTCTTCTCCATCTTTCACCCGTCAGGCTTCTGTTCATCATCAAGGTACAAGAAGCATCCATGTCCGATTTCCGACCACGCCCTTCTTTAGGCTGCGTTTCGCGCCGCGCCGCAATCGCCGGGCTCGCTGCCGGCTTTTCGGGTTGCGCAGCGGAGGCTGTCACGGGCGGCATGACCAGTTCGCTGACCCGCCCGCCCGCGCTCGACCCGACGTTGCTGGCCGTCACCATGCGACAGCCGACTGCCGGAGCCACGAAAGCGCCGTGGTTTGGGGCTGAGCGCGCGCTGAAGCCCATTCTGGCCCGCGCCCGCATGCGCCGGCCCGGCGGCGGCTTCGGCAGCGAGCTGATCGGGTCCGACTGGACAGTGGCAGGGGTCTCGCTGGAAGAGACCGCCTTTGCCCAGGCACTCGGCGCGGCGGTCGCGGACCGCGAAACACTGCTTTACGTCCATGGCTACAAGGAAAGCTTCGAGAGTGCCGCGCGTGGCGCGATCACAATTAGCGAGGGAATCTCCTTCCAGGGCGAGCCGCTGCTTTTCTCATGGCCGTCGAAAGCGCAGCTGCTCGACTACGGCTATGACCGGGAAAGCGCGCTCTACTCGCGCGATGGCCTGGAGGACACGCTTCTGGCGCTGCTTGCCGACGGCGGCGCAGCGCGCCTGCACATCGTGGCACACAGCATGGGCACGCTCCTGACTCTGGAGACACTCCGCCAGATCTGGGCGCGGCATGGCGACGCCTTCGCCACGCGGCTGGGTGCCATCGTGCTGGCATCTGCGGACATCGACCTCGATCTTTTCGGCGCTTCCTTGCAGCGGTTGCGCAGCCTGACTCCACGCATCACCGTGATCTCGTCGACCGGCGACCGGGCGCTCGAGGTTTCGCGGAGAATGGCCGGTGGCGTTGCCCGCGCCGGGGGTGCCAGCCGCGAGCAGCTGGAAAGACTGGGCGTAAAGGTCGTGGACACCACCGAGTATGGCGGCTGGTCACTGGTCAGGCATGATCTCTTCCTGAGTGATCCGGATGTCCGTCAGGTGATCCGCCGTGCCGTCGAGCGTTCCTGAACGAAAGATCCAGTTTAAGGCGATCTCTTTACTGAACGTCGACGAAGTATCCGTATACCCACCGATATGTTGAAAAGGCTTCTTGGTTTCCGGGGTGAAGATCGGCAGGACAAGCCTGTTTCACAGGGAGGTCTCGATCTTTCATCTTTCGTCCGTGAGCCTCTGACGACGGAATCACCTTGCACGCCATCGCCGGAGCTTGAAGCGACGATCTCCCAGATCGAGGCCGACATCAATGTGGCGCTCGGCTCCCTCGACGGGATTCGCCGGGAGCTTGACGACAGCATTGGCGAACACGTCAAGCTTTCCGATCACATCCGCGCCGAGGGCGACGGCGTCGCCACTGTTGTGACAGACGTGGAGACAGCGACCGTCTCGCTATCGAAAGAGATGAAGCGCCTTGCGGTCGCCCGCGACGTGATCCTGTCCGAAAGCGACAAGGTGCGGACAACGGTTGATCATGCCAGCCAAAGCGCAGAAGACGCGCGCCGGCAGCTCGACGAGCTGGTGCAGGCGATCGCGTCCATCGTTGGCGTCGTGCATGTCATCGACCGGGTTTCGAAGGACACACGGCTCCTCGCGCTCAATGCCTCGATCGAGGCACGCCGCGTCGGCGCGCAGGGCCGCGCCTTCGGGGTCATCGCCGACGAGGTGAAACATCTGGCGGAGGACACGGCAAAGGCCACCGCCGACATCACGCAGAAGATCGTCAGGCTGAACAGCTCCGCCGCCGCCAGCATGGCCGCCATCAGCCGCATGGTGGACGTCGCGCAGGAGCTCAGCCCGTCGTTCACGGCCGTCACGAGCGCCATCGACGAGCAGGGCGCGGTGATCGCCACGGCTTCGACCGCCACGGGGCAGCTCGTCGCTTCGGCAAGGGAGGCAGCAGCGCGCGCCGACGGCCTGAGGGAATTCACCAGCGTCGCCGTGACCGAAGCCGAATCGATCAAGTCGGCCAGCAGCCGCATGTCCGAGTTCATGGCGCAGTTCACGCGGCGGATCACCACGGCGGCGCGGCAGAACGCGCTGCTCGGCCGCCGCCGCGAAGCGCGCGTCACCCTGAAGCGACCGGCGACGCTGCGGTTCATGGACAGGATCCACCATTGCACCACCATCGACCTGTCGAGCGGCGGAATGCTGGTGTCTCCGCGCCCGGAGCTGAATATTCCCACAGGCGCGAAGGTGACGGTCGCCCTGCCGGATGTGGGCTCCGTCGAGGCCCGCGTGGCTTCCGTCAGCCCCAAGGGCCTTCATCTTGCGTTTCCACCAAATGCCGACGTAACCCGGCAGGTCGAAGCCATCGTCCGCGCCAGCGCGGAGGCCAATGCGCCGCTGGTTGAACTGGCACAACGCGGCGCCCGCGAAGTCATGGCGGTGTTCGAAGCCGGTGTTGCCAACGGGGAAATCGATATCGACCGGCTGTTTTCGACGCGGTACGATCCCATCCCGCGCACCGAGCCGCGGCAGTTTTCCTGCGACGCGCTGACCTTCTACGACAAGGTCCTGCCTGCCATTGTGGCACGCATGAATGCCGCAGATGATCAGCTGCGCTATGCGACAGTGAATGATCGCAATGGTTATGTTCCAGTCCATGATGTTCGCCAGTCGAAACCACAGCGCTGGGGCGACACTATCCACAACGAGCGCTTCTCCCGTGATCGCCGGCTGAAGCTCGACGACGACACGCTGGAGATCGTGCGCAGCGAAGCGCCGCATCTCATCCGCCGCTACCGGCGCGAACTCGGCGACAGTTTCGAGATGGTCAAGGACGTCTCTGCACCGATCATCGTGCGCGGCCGCCACTGGGGCGCATTCCGCACCGGCTGGGAGCTTTAGTCGCCCCGCGTCAGTTGCCCAGCACCTTGGGCCGGCGCAGGTGTTCGTCCAGACGCGGCATGATCTCGACGAAGTTGCAGGGCCGGTGCCGGATATCGAGCTGCAGCGCGAGGATCGCATCCCAGCCATCACGGCAGGCACCGGGCGAGCCGGGCAGGCAGAAGACGTAAACCCCGGCCATCACCCCGCCGGTGGCGCGCGACTGGATCGTCGATGTTCCGATCTTCTGGAACGATATCTGGTGGAACACCCAGGAAAATCCGTCCATCTTCTTTTCAAACAGCGGCTCCAGCGCTTCCGGCGTCACGTCCCGGCCGGTGAAGCCGGTTCCGCCGGTCGTGATCACCACATCGACCTCCGGATCCGCGACGAGCCCCTGTACCCTTGCCCGAATTGCGTCGATCTCGTCGGGAACGATGGCCCTGCCAGCAAGCCGATGACCGGCGGCGAGAATACGCTCGGCGAGCGTGTCGCCAGAACGGTCGTCTTCCATTGTGCGCGTGTCGGACACCGTGACCACGGCGATCCCTACAGCAACGAAGGCCTTCGATTCGTCCAGACGCGACATGCTTTTCTCCCACCGGTCAGCGAAACGCTTTGGCAATCATAACCAATTGGTCAATCGCCCGCGCGCGATTGTCTTCAATGCCCGTTAACGCC
>JBOFUS010000293.1:0-4727 GCA_051652685.1 Beijerinckiaceae bacterium | reverse complement strand
CGGCATTGCCACCGGCGATGTCGGCATCGGCAAGGATGGCGAGCTGACCGACCGCTACACGCGCGGCATGGAGCTGCGGGGCCGCTACACCATCTTCGCCGAGGGCGCGCGCGGGCATCTGACCAAGCAGCTCGTCAGGCGCTTCCGGCTCGATGAGGGCCGCGACCCGCAGAAATATGGCATCGGCCTCAAGGAGCTTTGGCAGGTGAAGCCGGAGAAGCATCATCCCGGCCGCGTGCAGCACTCGTTTGGCTGGCCGCTGGATGGCAGCACAGGCGGTGGCTCGTTCCTCTATCACTACGGCGACGGACTCGTGTCGGTCGGCTTCGTGGTGCATCTCAATTACGAGAACCCGCATCTGTCGCCCTTCGACGAATTCCAGCGCTTCAAGACGCATCCGATCGTGGCCGAGACCTTCGAGGGCGGCAAGCGCCTGTCCTATGGCGCGCGCGCCATCACCGAGGGTGGCTGGCAGAGCGTGCCGAAGCTCGCCTTCCCCGGCGGCTGCCTCGTCGGCTGCGCGGCAGGCTTCGTTAACGTGCCGCGCATCAAGGGCAGCCACAATGCCATCCTGTCGGGCATGCTTTGCGCCGACCATGTGGCGGCCGCACTCAAGGATGGCCGCGCGCATGACGAGGTGGGCAGCTACGAGAGCGCCTGGCGCGGGTCGGCCATCGGCCGCGATCTCAAGCCCGTGCGCAACGTCAAGCCGCTCTGGACGAAGTTCGGCACCTGGCTTGGTATTCCACTTGGAGGACTGGACATGTGGATGAACCAGCTCATCGGCTGGTCGCCCTTCGGCACGTTGAGGCACGGCAAGGCAGATCATGAGACGCTCAAGAAAGCTGCGGATTGCGAACCGATTGTCTATCCGAAGCCGGACGGTATTCTGACCTTCGACAAGCTGTCCTCGGTGTTCCTGTCGAACACCAACCACGAGGAAGATCAGCCAGCGCATCTGAAGCTGACCGACGCCTCGATCCCCATCGACCGCAACCTGCCGCTCTACGGCGAGCCGGCGCGGCTCTATTGCCCGGCGGGCGTCTATGAGGTCGTTTACTCGGACGTCGTGAAGATGGCCGACCCGCGTTTCGTCATCAACGCGCAGAACTGTGTCCACTGCAAGACCTGCGATATCAAGGACCCCAGCCAGAATATCAACTGGGTGACGCCTGAAGGGAGCGGCGGGCCGAATTATCCGGGGATGTAGTCGGCGGCCGCTGGTTGCCTTTCATGCAGGCAACCGCAGCGGTCACACCCGCAGTACTGTTGCCAGCTAAGGAAATGCAACGCAGTTGCATCGCCTGAATACTCCGTCCCCGTAAATAGTATTTCCCGGCCTCCCCTATCTGGCGCAACAAAGTGCTTGATCTTCCGGTTGGTGTGCGTGACTCTCTGCCGCAGGATGCAGAGGAGTCCGCATCCAAAAGAACAGTATCCGGAGGGATCGATGGGCATGAATCGTCATTTGGCGGAAGACGGCGCAACGGTTGCGCGCGTCCTGCGCGATGGAACCAATCTTGATCGACGCAACCTTTTTGTTTCCGCCGCCGCATTCGGCGCTCTGGCGGCCACACCTGTCCTTGCTCAGGCACCAGCACCTGCCGCTCCGGCAGCGCCCGCGGCGGCACCGGCCGCACCGCCACGTCGCATCCTCCTCAAGGACGACAGCCGCGTGTTGAACATCGGCGCAACCGTGCGTTCCGGGAACTACTGGGACTTTTCGACCTACATGACGCCGGTCGAGGAATTCTACATCCGCAATCACTATCCGACGCCACGCGCCGAGGAAAAAACAGTCCTCCAACGTGAGAACTGGAAGCTCAAGGTCCATGGCTCGTCGGTCGAGAGGCCTTTCGAGATCAACTACAACGACCTTCTCAAGATGCCGTCGCGGTCGATCATCGCGACGATGGAGTGCCATGGCAACGGGCGCACGCTGTTCTGGGAACAGGGCGGATTCACGCCGCAGGAAGTCGGCGGCGGCAACTGGGTGATGGGCGCGATTGGCCAGGCCGAATGGCAGTATGTGCCGATGAGCGAAATATTCTCCCGCGCCGGCATCAAGCCAGACGCAGTGACCGTGATGTTCTGGTCGGGTGTGGACGGCAACGACATGGGCCGGCCGATGCCGTACTCGGAGGTCGCAGCCCGGGCAGATGACATCGGTCTTTGCTATGCGATGAACGGCAATCCGCTTCTGCCAGACCATGGTGCGCCTGTGCGCGTCGTGGTGCCCGGCTGGGGTGGCACGGCCTCGATCAAGTGGGTGACCGAGATCCGGGTGAGCGACAAGCGCATCTGGTCGCGGCTGAACACCAAGGGCGAGGTCTATCTTGGGCCAAGCTATTCGGCACCGGCGTTTGACGCCAATGCCGACGAGTTCATGCCAGGCATCACGCCGGCCGACATCAAGGGACCGATGGTGACCTGGATGCCGCCGAAGTCGATCATCACGGTGCCGCTTGTCATCGAGAAGTCGGCGTCTGTGCCGGCCAACTACCCGCTCAAGAAGGGTGAACTTCCCAAGCTGAGTGCTGGTCGCCAGACCATGCGCGGCTACGCCTGGGCACCGCAGCACGGCGTCAACAACGTCGAGTATCGCGTCGATGGCGGGGCATGGCAGCGCGCCACGATCCAGCAGCCGAATCTCGGAAAGTACACGTGGGTCCGCTTCAGCTTCCCGTGGGATGCGTCGGCAGGCACCCATGTCATCGAGACGCGGACAACAGACAACTCGGGCGTCACCCAGCCGGAGCAGATCCCGTTGAACAGCCTCGGCATGGCCAACTGGTCGATCCCGAAGTTCAAGATCCAGGTCGTCTGATAGCCTGGCTGAGACGGCGGCGCGAATTCGATTTCGCGCCGCCGCTTCCGGTTGCGGCGATGACAGCGGGCTTCCACCAGACGCGGCAGCACAACGCACAGGACTTACATCCATGATCAATCGATATGTTTCTGCGGGTCTTTTGACTGCGATGCTCATTTCTGGCGCAACGCTTGATAGCGCCGGTGCCGAGCAGGAATCGAAACAGGTCGCTCAGGGGCGCGCCCACTACGCCGAGACTTGCGTGCTTTGCCATGGCGCGGACGGCAAGCGCGGCGATGGCTTCCAGACGCCGATCTGGGGACAAGGTGCAATGATCGCGTCCAAGTTTGGCAACGCACAGGCGATGATCGACTACATGCAACTGATGCCCTTCAACGATCCGGCGCTGCTGGACGAAAACCAGAAGCTCGCTGTTGTCGCATTTCTTCTGGCAAACCACGGCTCCATCAAGCGCATGGACGAAGTCACCGTGGAGAAGGCCAAGGATATTCCGATCAAGTAAGTGCCTGCTGCGTCCTGCCCGCGAAACGCAAACCCAAGCCAACGCGTCAAGCGCTTCCGTCTGGACGACGGCCACGACCCGCAGAAATACGGCATTGGCATCAACGAACTCTGGCAGGTAAAGCCGGAGAAGCACCATCCCGGCCGCGTGCAACATTCCCCCGGCTGGCCGCTCGATGGCAGCACCGGCGGCGGCTTCATTGCCCGTCTGGCGTCTATGGGTTGGCCTATTCGGACGCTGTGAAAAAGTCCGATCCGCGTTTCGTCATCAACGCGCAGAACTGCGTCCACTGCAAGACCTGCGACATCAAGGACCCCGGCCAGAACATCAACTGGGTGACGCCCGAGGGGAGCGGTGGGCCGAGTTATCCAGGGATGTGAGGGGGCGGTCCAGCCTGCAGGGGGATTGACAGCGAGACTTGACTTGACGACAAGCTTTGCCAGCAGCTGCCATCAATTGATGGCTGAAGGATGTGTCCGATGCCAGAACCGCAACTCTCCGTCCGTTCTGCCCGCGCCCGCGATCTCGCGCATATGCTGGCGAAGCGGGAGCGACGCACCATCGCGCAAGTCGTCGAGTTGGCGCTGGAAAAATACGCACGAAGCGAACCGGCGCCACCACAACAGAAGTCCTGGGCGGAATTTCTGGACGAGATCAGCCGCATCCCAGTTCCACCGGGAGAGCTTGATATCGATCTGGCCGAGGTTGCACGGGAGGGTCGTGTTCCGCATGCCGGCATCGATCTGGAGTGATATTCCTCGACGCCAACGTGGTTTCTGACACGATGCGGCCAAGGCCTGATGCCGAAGTCGCGGCGTGGCTATCCACCTATGGCGGCACCCTTCAGCTATCGACTATTGTCATTGCCGAGATATACTTCGGCATTTCCCGCAAGACTGCGGCAGAGCGATCGCCGCGATGGATGCCGGCGCTTGAAGGCTGGGTCAGCCGCCTCGAAGGGCGAATCCACGTGTTCGACGAAGCGTCTGCGATGATCTACGGCGAGATCATGGGCATCACATGCCGGAGTGGCCGACCTCTCGATGTGATGGACGCGATGATCGCCGCCATCGCGCTCCGCCACGGTGCAGCACTCGCCACGCGAAACACGAGGCATTTCAAAGGCCTCGGCCTCCGCCTGATCAACCCTTGGGAGGAAGGCGCGGCGAAGCGGTAGACAAGCGCCCGCCCGACGCCCTAGCTACGGCCTGACTTTCACCGGAGCCTCGCCGCCATGGAATACCAGACCATTCTTGTCGAAACCAACGGTGCCGTCGGGGTCATCCGCCTCAATCGACCTGACGCGCTGAACGCCCTGTCTGACCAGCTGATCGCCGACGTGAACCACGCGATGGACGGGTTCGAGGCAGACCCCGCCATCGGCTGCATGGTGTT
>JBOFUS010000292.1:0-1061 GCA_051652685.1 Beijerinckiaceae bacterium | reverse complement strand
TCCATCGGCATTCCGGCGGGCTATGTTTCGGGCCTGCTGCGCACCATACCACCGGAGGGCATGCCGCGCCTCGAAGGCGCTGACGCGATGCATGCCTGGGTGACCGCATGGTGCGGCGATGATGCGGGCTGGCTGGAGTTCGACCCGACCAATGGCATTGTGGTGGCCAACGATCATATTCTCGTGGCGGTGGGCCGCGACTACTCCGACGTCGCGCCGGTGTCCGGCGTGCTCAAGACCACGGGTGTCCAGAAGATCGAGCAGGCGGTCGATGTGGTTTCGCTCTGATGGGTCAGAACCGCCATCTCGGCCATTTGAAGGTGAGAAGATTTGCCCGATAGCCTCGACCGGGCATCTGCACTAAATCCGGTATCCTGCAATCGAGTCTGGAGAGTCTGTCATGTCACCGAACCCTGTCAGTGGAGCCGTGCCTTCGCCAAAGAGCGGCATGGTCAATCTTGACTGGGCCGACCCGTTCTTCCTCGCTTCGCAGCTGACCGAGGACGAGCGGATGATCCGCGACTCGGCAGCGGCCTTTGCAACCGATAAGCTTGCGACGCGGGTTCAGGACGCCTACCTGCATGAACAGACGGACGTTGCCATCTTCCGCGAAATGGGGGCGGTCGGCCTGTTGGGCGTGACGATTCCCGAGGCCTATGGCGGAATCGGCTCATCCTACGTGAGCTACGGCCTGGTGGCGCGCGAGATCGAGCGCATCGATTCCGGCTATCGCTCGATGATGAGCGTCCAATCTTCGCTCGTGATGTATCCGATCTACGCCTACGGCTCCGAGGCACAGCGTCTGAAATACCTGCCGAAGCTTGCCAGCGGTGAATATATCGGCTGCTTCGGTCTCACCGAGCCGGATGCGGGCTCCGATCCGGGCGCCATGACGACCCGCGCCGAGAAGACGGCTGAGGGTTATCGCCTCACCGGCGCAAAGATGTGGATTTCGAACGCTCCGATCGCTGACATCTTCGTCGTCTGGGCCAAGTCCGTAGCGCACGGCGGCAAGATCCGTGGCTTCGTGCTCGAAAAGGGCATGAAGGGGCTTTCGGCTC
>JBOFUS010000291.1:0-2090 GCA_051652685.1 Beijerinckiaceae bacterium | reverse complement strand
GCGCGCGGCCTGGCCATTTCGGCGAGCGCACAGGGCTATGCCGCAGCCGTGCGCCAGCTGGGAGCCACCCCGGCGCGGACGTATCTGCGGCACATCCTGCCCAACATCGCCTCCACCCTGATCGTGTCGATGACGCTGGTCTTCCCGGAAGTTATCCTGCTGGAAAGCGGGCTTTCATTCCTCGGCCTTGGCGTGCAGCCGCCGATGAGCAGCCTTGGCAACATGGTGGGCTTTGGCCGGGAATACATCACGCGTGCGCCGTGGATCATGCTCGCACCCGCCGTCGTCATCGTGCTCACCACGCTTGCCGTCTCGATCATCGGTGACTGGCTGCGCGACCATCTCGATCCCACCTTGAGGTAGACCCATGGCCAAGGCCGCCCGCGTCGTCATCTGCGTTTTCGATGGGCTTCGGCCCGACATGGTCACGCCCGAACGCATGCCGCGGCTGGCGGCCTTTGCGGCCGACAACACCTGGTTCCGGGAGGCCCGCTCAGTGTTCCCGTCCATGACACGGGTAGCCACCACCTCCATCGCCACCGGCGCGCCGCCCGCGGACCACGGCATTGTCGGCAATGCTTTCTATTTCCCGGAAGCCATGCCCGAGCACGCGATCGACACGTCGCTCTTCGATGATATCCAGCTGGCGGAAAAGCGCCTTGGCCGCAGCCTCTACGAGGCACCGACCTTCGCCGACGCGCTGGCCGAAGCCGGCAAGACGCTGGCCGTCGTCCACACAGGCTCGGCCGGTTCGGCCTATGCGCTTAACCCGCGCGCCCATGAACATGCCGGCCACTGGACGTTCTCGGCGCTTGGTGCCGCACACACGCTGACGCCCACAGCGGTGGAAGAAGCCGTTGTCCGCTTCGGCCCCTTGCCAGAGCGCGAGCTGCCGCGTTTCAACGAGGTGGCCTATGCTGCCCGCGTGCTCAGCGAACTGGTGCTGGCGGAGCGCAAGCCGGATGTCGCAATGGTGTGGTTCAATGAGCCCGACACGTCCTATCACTACAAGTTCCTTGGCGCGCCGGAGACGGCGGCCGTGATGCTGGCGGCGGACCGGGCCTTTGGCGAGATCATGGACTTCGTGAACAGCCAACCGGATGCGGCCGATACCGCCATCATTGTCGCCTCCGACCACGGCCAGATATCCTCGTCGGGGCTCTTCGATATGGCAGCTGCGCTGACCGCCGCCGGCCACCCGGCCCGCAAGGCCTCGGAGCGCACCCTGGAAGGCGCGAAGGTTGCCATCACCGGCGGCAACATGGGCGAAATCCGGGTGCTCGACGGCGACATGGAGCGGCGCGACGCCATTGCCCGCTGGCTGATGACGCGGGACGAGGTGGGCATGGTGTTCACACCCTCGGAAGATCTCGTGCAGGGCGCGGTGGAAGGCACGCTGTCCACCGCGCTGCTCTCGGTCGATCATCCGCGCCAGGCAGAGCTCTTCTACATCATGCGCTCGGACGCTTCGGCCGACGCCTTCGGCCTGCCCGGCCTCGGCCTGATCACCAGCGGCGTGCCGGTCGGCGGCGGCATGCATGGCGGCCTCAACCGGCATGAGCTGAACACGGTCCTCGTACTGGGCGGCGCGGCAAGCAGGGGAGCAATGCTCTCGTCCACGCCCTGCGCAATCACCGATATCGGCCCGACGGTGCTTGATCTGCTGGGCCTGCCGCCATTGCCCACCATGCGCGGCGCATCGCTCCTGGCCGTCGATCCGGCCGACAAGGGCGAGTGCGCGACGGTAGCTGCGCAATCGGGCGACTTCCGTCAGACGCTGACGCTGTTGAAGCGCGGCGAGCGATTCTTTCCCGGCCATGGACAGCGGGTGGCTGTCTAGAGCCTCGCCCCGTTGGCGCGCCCTTCCCGTCATTGCGAGCAAAGCGAAGCAATCCAGCACTACGCTTGCGGCGTTCAACGCCGTTGGACATGTTGCGCTGGATTGCTTCGCTTTGCTCGCAATGACGACGACCGAACGAACGGCTTCGTAACGCGAGGAAACACTACTGGAACGCCACTTCGCTGAAGCTTCTCAATTTCCGCGAATGCAGCTGCGCCGGCGGCCGCGCCCGCAACTTGTCCAGCGTCTT
>JBOFUS010000290.1:0-1068 GCA_051652685.1 Beijerinckiaceae bacterium | reverse complement strand
TTTCGTTTCCGCGCGTAGAACACCCGGAACAGCGCCGACTCACCGCTCCCTCTGGCGCAAGCAGAAACCTTCACGTTTCCTTAACAATGTTCGTTCATTCTCCGGACATGGACGGAGCACGGATGCACTGCACGTTCGACGAAGGCGGGTGGCGAGAGCTGCCCGTTTTTTGTTTGGGGCTTGCGCGCGACGAGCCGCATTGCTCTCCACATCGAAATCCGCGTGGCTGTGTTCGTTCTCTTCGTGTTCTGATATAGCGTGTGCGTCGGTACTTCACCTCAGCGGCGAATCGGATCAGGTTTTTTTCATGGCAGGCAGGGCTGGCCCCGCGCGGGATCTTTTTGGCGAACTTGAAAAGGCGGTGCAGGAACTCGTTCCGGCAGCGTCCCGCAAGGCTGCTACTGTCGCCGCTCCCTCCCCCGTGGCGAAGACGGTGTCGACTTTGCCCAAGGTGCCCGCAGGCGATAGCGACTATAACGCCGATGCCATCGAGGCGCTGGAGGGTCTGGAGGCGGTTCGCCGCCGGCCGGGCATGTACATCGGCGGGACCGACGAAAAGGCGCTGCACCATCTCTTCGCCGAGGTGCTGGACAACAGCATGGACGAGGCGGTCGCTGGCCATGCAACATTCATCGACATCGCGTTCGACGAGGATGGCTATCTCAGTGTGACCGACAACGGCCGTGGCATCCCGGTCGATGAACACAAGAAGTTTCCGGGGAAATCCGCGCTCGAGATCGTCATGTGCGTGCTTCACGCGGGCGGCAAATTCGATGGCAAGGCCTATGAAACATCCGGCGGCTTGCATGGCGTCGGCGTCTCGGTGGTCAATGCGCTTTCTGAGCTCGTCGAAGTGGAAGTTGCCCGCGACCAGCAACTCTACCGCATGCGCTTCTCACGTGGGCTGCCGCTGGGTCCACTTGAACGGCTTGGACGTGTGCAAAACCGGCGCGGTACAAAGGTGCGCTTCAAGCCTGATCCGCAGATTTTCAAGACGGGCAATGAGTTCCAGCCCGCGCGGCTGTTTCGCATGGCGCGCTCCAAGGCCTATCTCTTCGGCGGCGTCGA
>JBOFUS010000289.1:0-2110 GCA_051652685.1 Beijerinckiaceae bacterium | reverse complement strand
TCGGAATGGGAGGCGATGACGATGTGGTCGAAGCGATCCGTCGTGCCGTCGGCTGTCGTGACGCTGACCCCGAAGGTATCGCGGCGCACGGCCTTCACCGGGCTGGACAGCCGGATGCGTTGGCGGAAGGGCGCAGTCAGTTTCTCGACATAGTTCCGGCTGCCGCCTGTTACCGTACGCCAGACCGGCCGGTCCCAGTGCATCAGCTTGTGGTTCTCGAAGAAGCTGACGAAGTTCTCCGCCGGGAACTCCAGCATCTGTGCAACCGGTGTCGACCAGATCGCTGCGCCCATCGGCACGATATAGCGGTCGCGGAAATAGGCGGAGTAGCGGCCGGCGGCGATGTAGTCACCCAGCGTCAGCCCCGTGAGCTTGCCCGCTGCGCGGTCTGCGGAGGCGGCTTTCTGGAAGCGCAGGATTTCCAGCAGCATGCCGAGATAGCGCGGGTTCACCAGGTTGCGGCGCTGGGCAAAGAGGCCGTTGAACACATCGTGTGTGCGGCCGATCCACTCGAACGCGCCTTGGTCCATGGAGACAGAGAAGCTCATGTCTGAATCTTGTGTCTCGACACCGAGATGCGCGAACAGGGCTGTGAGATGGGGGTAGTTCAGCGTGTTGTAGACGATGAACCCCGTATCCACCGCGATTGCCTTGCCGTTGTAGTCGATGTCGACGGTCGCGCTGTGTCCGCCAATCCGTGCTTCGGCTTCATAGACGACAAGCTCTGTCACATGCGGGGCGTTCGCCAGCGCGTGAGCGGCGGCGTTGCCCGCGATACCTGTTCCGACAACGGCGATACGCATGGCTTCAGTTGATTCCTGCAAGAAGAGCGGTTGTGGCAGTCATGCCGCTTCTCCGCTGGAGATGGATTTGAAGGCGGCAAGTGCGCGCTCGCGTGCCCGCTCGTGTTTCACGACGGGGTGCGGGTAGGTGAGGCCCAGCGTCACGCCTGCTTTCGCAAGCACAGCAGGAGGTGCATCCCATGGCTTGTGCAGGAACGCATTGGGAAGCTGCGCGATTTCCGGCACGTATCTGCGCACATACTCGCCCTTCGGATCGAACTTTTCGCCCTGAAGCACCGGCGCGAAAATGCGAAAGTAAGGGGCGGCATCTGCGCCTGAACCTGCGACCCACTGCCAGCTGGCAGCGTTGTTGGCGGGGTCCGCATCCAGCAGCGTGTCCCAGAACCAGGCCTCGCCCTGCCGCCAGTCCTGCAGCAGATGCTTTACGAGAAAGGACGCCGTCACCATACGCACGCGGTTATGCATCCAGCCCGTGCGCCAGAGTTCCCGCATCCCGGCATCAACGATGGGATAGCCGGTCATGCCGCGCTGCCACGCTTTCAGGGCCGTGGCATCAGTGGCCCAGGGAAAGGCGTCGAAGCGGGACTGGAAGTTCGCTTCGCCGAGTTTCGGGAAGTGATAAAGAAGGTGATAGGAAAACTCGCGCCAGCCCACCTCGGTCAGGAATTTCTCCACGTCGTAGTCGCTTCCGCGCAGCTTGCCAGCATCCGCCGCATGGCGCGTGGCATGCCAGATCTGGCGCGGGCCGATCTCGCCGAAGCGCAGGTGAGGGGAAAGCCGCGAGGTGGACGTAAAATCGGGCCGGTTGCGGTTTTCGCCATAGCCATCAATGGCTCCTGCAAGGAACGCGTCGAGTGCCGTCCTCGCGCCGGCCTCGCCCGGCGTCCAGAGCGTTGCCATCTCCGTTGACCAATCCGGACGTGTCGGAAGCAGATCGAGGGACGCGAGGGAAACACCGCCGGCCTTGGCAAGTACCTCAGGCGGGACCGACCTTAAATGCGTCGGCGCAGGCAGCGGCGCAGCAGGCGTGCCCCGGCCGCGCGCAGCGCGCCAGTAGGGCGTGAACACTTTCAGCGGTGCGCCGGTCTTGCCGGTAACTTCCCACGGTTCGTTGAGGAGGTGGCTACTGCAACTGTGGGCAGCGACACCGGCCTGCTTCAGCAGATCCTTGATGCGGCTGTCGACGCCGCGTTCGGCATCTCCGTAGCGACGATTCCAGAAGACGGCTGCCGCCCCAAGGCTGCTGGTCAACGATAGGATTGTCTCCTCGGCGGAGCCTTGCCTCAAGATTAGTGTTGCGCCGCACC
>JBOFUS010000288.1:0-3707 GCA_051652685.1 Beijerinckiaceae bacterium | reverse complement strand
GCACGGGTCGGGTCTGGCTGGGCAGCGCCGTTGCCGGCGTTGCCCTCCTCGGCTGGTTCTTTGGCGGGCCGATCCTGTTCGGCCCGGTCGTTGCTGCGCTGCCCGTCACGCGGACAGATTTCGTGCAGACGCTTGTTGCCAGCGGCCATGTCGAGACACCGTTCCGCGTCAGCATCAGCAGCCAGATCATTGGCGTGGTGACCGTCATTCCCGTGGTCGAGGGCCAGCAGGTCAAGGCCGGTGATGTTCTGATCCATCTCGATGACACGGAAGCCCGTGCGAGCGTGGTGCTGGCCGAGGGACAGATGGCGCAGGCAGAGGCGCGGGTGAGGCAGGTCAGGGACCTGACCCTGCCGGCGGCCGAGCAGAGCCTCAGCGAGGCGAGGGCGACGCTGGTCAATGTCCAGCAGATTCATGCCCGCGTCAGCAAGCTTCTCGCCGATGGCGTCAGCACGCGCGTTGCCTTCGACGAAGCCACGAAGAATCTCGACATCGCACGCTCGCAGGTGCGCAACGCCGAACTGACCGTCTTCAGCAATCGCCAGGGTGGAGCCGATTTTGCCGTTGCCGAAACGCAGTTGGCGCAAGCCAGGGCCACGCTGAGCGCCGCGCAAACCCGTCTCGGCTACACCGACATCCATGCCGCGCGGGACGGTGCGCTGATCTGGCGGGATGTCGAGGTCGGCAATGTCGTCCAGCCCGGTAAGGAACTGATGCGGCTGTCGCCAGCGGGCGAGATGCAGATCACCCTCCAGATAGACGAGAAGAACCTTGGATTGATTGCCCTGAAGCAGCAGGCGCTGGCGTCGGCAGATGCGTTCAGCAAGGAGAACTTTCCGGCCACGGTGACCTTCATCAATCCGGCTGTCGATCTGCAGCGGGCGTCGGTCGAGGTGAAACTCACCGTTGCGTCGCCGCCTGCCTATCTCCGGCAGGACATGACGGTGTCTGTCGATATCGAGGTGGCGAGACGGGCAAAAGCCATCATCGTCTCCGTGGCGGATCTCCATGACGTCAGTTCTGGAAAGCCCTGGTTACTCAAGGTGGAGGATGGTCGCGCACGACACCAGCAGGTCACGGTCGGCCTGGTCAGTGGCGGCAAGGCGGAAGTGCTCACGGGCCTCGACGAAGGCGATGTGGTGGTCCCCGCAGCTGCGAAGATCAAGGAGGGGCAACGCCTTCGCATCATTGCTCCGACGGTCGTGCTCCCGTGAACCGGTGGGAACCCTTCGAATGGATCACGGCGATCCGCTTTCTCAAGGAGGGCCGGATGCAGACGCTCTTCATCATCGTCGGCGTGGCCATAGGCGTGTCGGTGATCATCTTCATGGCGTCCCTGATGACGGGCCTGCAGGCCAATTTCGTCAAGCAGATCCTGTCCTCCCAGCCGCATATCCAGATCCTGCCGGCGGAGGATGTGGCGCGGCCGTTGCGCTCCGGAGGCGGTATCATCGCGGCCGCGACCATTCAGAAACCTGCGCAGCGGCTGCGCTCCATCGATCAGTGGCAGACCATCCAGCGGATGCTGCGCGAACGGCCCGATGTCGTCGCGGCTTCACCGACCGTGTCAGCGGCAGCCCTTGCCATCCGGGGCGATGCGAGCCAGTCCATCACCATCACCGGCATCGAACCCGAGAGCTATTTCAGGATCGTCAGATTACCCGACTACATCGTTCAGGGCTCGCCGGATCTGACGAGCGAAGACATCATCATAGGAATTGAGTTGGCAAAGGAGCTCAGCGTCACGCTTGGCGACAAGCTCAACATCAGGGTTGGCAGCGGCATCTCGCGAGCACTCACCATCCGCGCGATCTTTGATCTGGGCAACAAGGGATCAAACACCGGTCTGACATTCCTGTCGCTCCGAACGGCGCAATCGCTTTCCGGACTTGTCGGCGGTGCGACCGCCATCAACGTCAATCTGACCGATCCCTATGCGGCGGAAGATGTTGCGGTCGTTGTCCAGGCGGCAACCGGTGTGCAGGCCGACAGCTGGATCAAGACGTTCTCGAAGTTCTTCGAGATCATTCGCACGCAGAACATTTCCTTCGGCTCGATCGAGTTTTTCGTGGGCCTTTCTGTCGCATTCGGCATGGCGAGCGTGCTCGTCGTGTCCGTGATCCAGAGATCGAAGGATATCGGGATCTTGCGCGCAATGGGGACAACAAGACCGCAGATCGTGCGGGTGTTCCTGCTGCAAGGTGGCATCCTGTCCTTTGTCGGGGCCATCGGCGGCTCGCTGCTGGGTGCGGCCGGAGTGTTGCTTTTCCGCAGCGTGATCACGGAAGACGATGGCAGCCAGCCGTTCCAGCTTCTCATGGAGCCTCAGCTCTTCATGATCGTGATCGCCCTGGCCACGGTCACCGGCTTTGCGGCTGCCGTCTTCCCGGCGTTACGCGCCGCAAAGCTCGATCCCGTGGTGGCGATGCGTGGCTGAGGAAACGCAACTCTTCCCTCCTGCTTCACCTGTCCCCGTCCTGCGGCTGGAGGCGGTCTGCAAGACCTACAACCCCGGAACGCCCGCCGAAGTCGAAGTGCTGCACGCCATCGACCTGGTGCTGCAACGCGGCGAGTTCGTGGCCCTCATGGGACCATCGGGCTCGGGCAAGAGCACGCTGCTCAACATCATCGGACTTCTGGACCGGCCGACGTCGGGCAAGCTCCACATCAATGGCGAGGATACCGGCGCGCTGGCCGACAAGGCGCTGACCAAGCTGCGAGGCCACAGCATCGGGTTTGTCTTCCAGAGCCATTTTCTGCTCTCGGCCTTCACCGCCATCGAAAACGTGATGATGCCGATGCTGGTCGATCAGAAGTTCCCGAATGCCGCGATGCGCGCGCGGGCCCATGACCTTCTGGCCGAGATGGAGCTGGATAAATGGGAAAACAACCTCGCCAACAACATGTCGGGCGGACAACAGCAGCGCGTCGCCATCGCGCGCGGGCTGGCGATGAATCCATCACTGATCCTGGCCGATGAGCCGACCGGCAATCTCGACACGGTCTCGACGGACACCGTATTCAAGCTGATGCGCAAGGTGAATGTCGAGAGTGGCACGACATTCCTGATCGTCACCCACAACCTCGATCTGGCGAAGCGCTGCGACAGGATCATTGAGGTGGTCGACGGGCGCGTGGTGGGACAGCCGGCCGCCTTTGCGCCGCCAACAGGATCGGCCCGCCTCCATTCCGGGTAGATTCCGAACCTTCGTCAGCCTTCGATGACCTCAGTCCGATGCGCCCGGATGTGATCAAGCGGTGACCGCAATTGCCCGCAAGCTGCGACAGGGCCGTTACAGCAGCCTGTCGTCGTCCCGCAGCAAAGCTGTAAGAGCTTGGCGCCCTGTTCGCCGGCCTGTCGTCCGGAACCGTTCAACGGTTCACGCGTTCCTCTTGCGGAGACCACGCCGGCAAATGCCCGGTTGTGGCTCGATCCGCGAAGGGATTGCATCGATGTTGAAGAAAGCCATTCTGGGGACCATCGCCGTTCTGGCGATTGCTTCCACCGCACCTGCCCAGCAACCGCCTGTGATTCCGCCTGCTCCGGCAGTTTCAGGAGCGACGGCGGTGGTCCCTGCACCGGGCGCCAACAGCTTCACCGAAACCCAGGCGAGAACGCGCCTTGAAAGCCAGGGTTTCTCATCCGTCGGTGCGCTGATCAGGGACGCCGATGGCATCTGGCGCGGTTCCGCAACCCGTGAAGGCCG
>JBOFUS010000287.1:0-2943 GCA_051652685.1 Beijerinckiaceae bacterium | reverse complement strand
TCGTTCCTCGGGCATTCGAACATGGTTCCGTTGAGGCGGGAGGGCGCAGTGACGCTGCTGCCTTGGGGGGAAAGGGTCGAGGTGCCTCTCGAAGCGGTCGAACTCTGCATCCGTCCTGAGGATGTCGGGATCACCCATGACCCGGCGGGCATGGGACGCGTGGCGGAAACAACGTTTCTCGGCGGAGAAACCGTCCATGTCATCGATGTTGCCGGGCTGCGCCTGCGCGTCAGCCGGCAGGGCCGCGATGCGGCAATCGCCGTCGGCGAACCGGTTTCGCTGAGACTGCCGGCAACGCCGCATTTCCTGATACAGGACGCCGGATGAAACAGGGCCGCCTTCCCCTGTTTCTGCTGCTGTTGCCCGGCGTCGGATTTCTGTTGCTGTTCTTCGGTCTTCCGCTGGTGCTGGTCGTTCTCTCCAGCCTCGGCCTCGGCTTCCATGGTTCGGGCGCCGGCGGGCTGACGCTGTCGAACTATACGGAAATCTTCGAGCAGCGCGTGCATCGCGATGGTCTCAGGTTTTCGATCTATCTCGCTGTGACATCGACGTTTCTCAGCCTCGCGATCAGCTTTCCGCTGGCCGTGGCACTCCAGAGTGGCTTTCCGGGCAAGAAGCTGTTCTCGGCGCTTTACAAGATCCCGCTCGTGGTGCCGACCGTGGTCGCCGCCTTCCTCGTTCTCGTATTTCTGGACCGGGGCGGCATGATCTCGCGGATGCTGCTGCCCTTCGGCATCGCCCTGCCCCGGCTGGTGCGTGATCCCTGGGCGGTTGGCGTGCTGGTGGCGATGACCTGGAAGGCTGTGCCTTTCATGACGTTGATCATCTCCGGCGCGGTGGCCTCTATCCCCGACGACCTGCGCCATGCCGCGCGTTCGCTGGGGGCCTCGCCGAGGTCGGTTTTCTGGCGCATTGAGGCTCCGCTGGCGCTGCCCGGCGTCACGGCCGCAACGCTTCTGACCTTCATCGGCGCGCTGGGCGCATTCGCAATCCCCAATCTGCTGGGGCCGATCTATCCGCAGCCGCTCTCCATCCAGATGTATCTCAACGCGTTCGAGCAGAACAAATGGGGCCTCACGGCGGCCATGGGCACGATCCTGTCGCTCGTCGCCTGCGCGGTGCTTGTTGCCTACTACCGCCTGACGGCCGGCATGCGGAATGCCTTTGGCGGGGATGTCCGGTGAAGGCCGTACGCGCAAAGCCGTCCTGGCTTGCCATTGGCCTGTTCGGGTCGCTCGCGCTGCTGCTCTTCGTGCCGATGTGCGTGGCCTTACTCTGGTCGCTGGTCGATCCGAAGGTCGGCTGGTTCGCGCCCGATCTCTACCCGCGCTCGCTGGCACTCGACCACTGGCGGCGCGCGCTGAATGATCGCGGGCTGGCGGAAAGCATCGTCACCAGCCTTTTCATTTCGGTGGTGGTCACGATCCTGTCCGCGCTGCTGGCGCTGCCGACGGCGTTCGCGCTTGCCAAGGTGCCGTTCAGGTCAAAGCGGATCGTCGAGCTGTTCATACTGGCACCACTCATCGTGCCGGGGCTGATTGTCGGCGTTGGCATCGGCGTCATCTTCCTTCGGCTTGGCCTCGCCTATTCCATTCCCGGTGTCATTCTTGCCCAGACCATCGGCACCCTGCCCTTCATGATCCGGGTGCTGTCGTCGGTGATCGAGGGCATTCCGGCTGACCTCATCCACGCAGCCCGGTCGCTGGGTGCTTCGCCGTTTGCCGTAGGGCTGCACGTCGTTGCGCCGCTGGCCTGGCCGGGCTTCATTGCAGGTGGCATGCTGACCTTCATCACCTCCTTCGAGGAGTTCGAGAAGACCTTCATTGTCGGCTCGCCCGTGGTCCAGACGCTGACGATCAAGCTCTGGACCACGCTTGGCGGTCAGGTGATCATCTTCCCCAACGCGGCGGTGGTGACCTTCATCCTGTTGCTTCCGGTGCTCGTAATCTTCTTTCTCGCTGAGCGCGCCATGCGCAACGAGCGGGCGCTGGCGGCAGGAATGGGCAAGCTTTGAAATTGGGCAAGCTTTGACACTCGGAGAACCACCATGCGCCACGTGATCACGGACCTCGTCGATGCCCTGCCGCTGCCATCAGCGGAGGAGCGCCACGCGGCCGATATGGGGCCATCCACGCAAGCCGAAAACGACCGCTGGATGGACGGCTGGCGCTGCATGAACGCGTTGGAGCGGGTGCAGCCGCCCTCCCCGGCGGCTGCTGCGGCTGATCTGCGCGTCGCGGCCTGGAACATCGAGCGCTGCAAGCATGTGGAGGCGACCGCCGACCTGCTGGAAGCCAGGGGTGTCGATCTGGTCCTTGCAACCGAGATGGATTGGGGCTGCGCGCGCTCCGGTCAGCGGCACACCACGGCAGAGGTCGCGGCTGCGCTTGGACTCGGCCATGTCTTCGGTGTCGAGTTCGTCGAGCTGGCACTCGGGGATACGCGCGAAACGGCCGAGCATGCGGGCGAGACCAACCTGCACGGCCTGCACGGCAACGCGGTCCTCTCGCGCCATCCCATCGGGCGCGCCGCTCTGATCCCGCTCGATGATGGCGGGCAGTGGTATGTTTCGGATATGAAACAAGGCCAGCGGCGGATCGGCGGCCGCAATGCCATCGCGGCGGAAATCCTGCTGCCACAAGGCGCAATCTGGGCCGTTGCCGTTCATTTCGAAAGCGAATCATCGCCAGCAACGCGCGGCGAGGCTGCACGTCGGCTGCTTGCGGGTCTAAAACCGCTCGTCGGCGATCAGCCGGTTGTCATCGGCGGCGATTTCAACGTTTTCGATCTCTCCCGGCAGGGACTGGACGATGCTGCCATGTTTGCACGGCCCGGTTCCGTGGAGCCGACCTTCGACGTCTTTGCCGATGCTGGATTCGACTGGCGGCAAAGCAATGCGCCGGGTGCCACCATCCGGCGTCACCCGTGGCAGTCGCAGGAAAA
>JBOFUS010000286.1:0-1170 GCA_051652685.1 Beijerinckiaceae bacterium | reverse complement strand
CGCCGGATCGCGACGATTGCCTGGGGTATCTATGGCGCACAGGGCGGAACAATCGCGCCAGTGGCGGACGCGGCGGAACTCTCGGGCGAGAACTGGATCGGTTTCGGCGATTCTATCGGCAGCATTGGTCCTGCCCGGTGGCTGGGCCGCACCGTGCCTGCCAACCGCATCGGATACCGGCTGAACACGGTTCTGGGCCTGTCACAGGCCATCGAATCGGGGCTTGGTATCGGCATGCTGCCATGCTTCATCGGCGATGCCTCCGAGAAGCTCCGGCGGCTGGTTGCCATGCCCTTCACCTTCGACGCCTCGCTCTGGCTGCTGACGCATCCGGACCTGAAAAATTCCGCCCGCGTCCGCGCTTTCATTGATTTTGTGGGCCGCGAGCTCACCAGGCAGCGACCGTTGATCGAAGGGCAGACGCCCAAGACGGTTTGAACGTCTCTGGCGACCGTCTGGCGCTGACAGCAGGCCGCTTCCGGATAGGAAACAGCAGCCCTCGTGCTGACGTACCCGATGCATGAGGCGCTGCTTCTCTCAGCTGTCCAGAATAGCGAACAGCTACTTTGTGCCGTACATCCGGTCGCCCGCATCGCCCAATCCCGGAACGATATAGCCGTGATCGTTCAGGCAATTGTCGATCGCGGCCGTATAGATGCGTACGTCCGGGTGTTCCGCCCGAAGCTTGGCCACGCCTTCCGGTGCGGCCAGCAGGCAGACGAAGCGCAAATCCTTTGCGCCGCGCTCCTTTAGCCGGTCAATCGCGGCGGTGGCGGAGTTTGCGGTTGCAAGCATCGGATCGAGCACAACCACCAGCCGGTCAGCAATGTCGGGCGGTGCCTTGAAGTAGTACTCGACGGCTGCCAGCGTCTCCGGATCGCGGTAGAGGCCGATATGGGCTACGCGCGCGGAGGGCACAAGTTCAAGCATTCCGTCGAGAAAAGCTGTCCCGGCCCTGAGAATCGGCGCGAAGACGAGCTTCTTGCCGGCAATGACGGGGGCCTGCATCTTTTCCAGTGGCGTCTCGATCTCGGTCAGCGCCATCGGCAGATCGCGCGTCACCTCGTAGCACAGCAGGATTCCGATCTCGTTCATCAGCTGGCGAAACGACTTGGTCGAGCGTTCCTTGTCGCGCATCAATGTCAGTTTATGCTGCACCAGCGGGTGATC
>JBOFUS010000285.1:0-5201 GCA_051652685.1 Beijerinckiaceae bacterium | reverse complement strand
ATTGCGGTGCCGGAGCTGATGCGCCTGCTGATGGATGCGCATGGCATGGACTGGGACGCCGCCTGGGACATCACCCGCCAGACCTTCTCCTACACCAACCACACCCTGCTGCCGGAAGCGCTGGAAAGCTGGCCCGTGCCGCTGCTGGAGCGCCTGCTGCCGCGCCATATGCAGATCATCTACCTCCTGAATGCAGCGCAGCTTGAAGGTATCCGCGTCAACCCGGAGCTGGATGACGGGTTGATGTCGTCGGTGTCGCTGATCGACGAGCACAACGGGCGGCGCGTGCGCATGGGCAATCTTGCCTTCATCGGCTCGCACAAGGTCAACGGTGTCTCGGGCCTGCACACGGACCTGATGCGCAAGACCGTCTTTCACGATCTCGACAAGGTGTTCCCCGGCCGGATTGTCAACAAGACCAACGGCATCACCTTCAGGCGCTGGCTGTTCGAGGCCAATCCCGGCCTGACACGGCTTCTCGTGGAGGTGGCTGGTCCGAAATTGCTGGATGATCCGACAGGGTTGCTGGCGCTCGAATCCTTTGCCCACGACGCTTCGTTCCAAGCGCGGATCCGGGCAGAGCGGCACGCCAACAAGCTGGTGCTTGCAGCGCTCGTCAAGGAGCGGCTCGGTATCACGCTCAATCCCGATGCGCTGTTTGACGTGCAGATCAAGCGCATCCACGAGTACAAGCGGCAGTTGCTGAATATCCTGGAAACTGTGGCACTCTATGACGCGATCCGCTCCCAGCCGACGCGCCAGTGGACGCCGCGGGTGAAGATCTTCGCCGGCAAGGCCGCGGCGAGCTATCACCAGGCCAAGCTGATCATCAAGCTGGCCAATGACGTGGCGAAGATCGTGAACGGCGACCCGGCCATTCGCGGGCTGCTGAAGGTGGTGTTCCTGCCGAACTACAACGTCTCACTGGCCGAAACGATCATCCCGGCGGCGGATCTCTCCGAGCAGATCTCGACGGCGGGCATGGAAGCGTCAGGCACCGGCAACATGAAATTTGCGCTCAACGGCGCCTTGACCATTGGCACGCTGGATGGGGCCAATGTGGAGATGAAGGAGCATGTGGGCGACGACAACATCTTCATCTTCGGCATGACGACGGAAGAGGTGACGCAGCGGCGTGCCGATGGCATCGACATGAGCCACGTCATCGCCAATTCGCCGATTCTGAAAGAAGTGCTCGATGCGGTCGGCAGCGGCGTCTTCTCGCCCGATGAAGCAACGCGCTTCAGGCCACTGGTCGATGCGGTGACCTACCATGACCATTTCATGGTCTCGGCGGATTTCGACGCCTTCTACAGCACGCAGCGCAAGCTCGATGATCTCTGGCAGGATCCCAAGGCCTGGTGGGCCAAGAGCATACTCAACACGGCGCGCATGGGTTGGTTCTCATCAGACCGCGCCATCGCCGAATATGCCCGCGAAATCTGGCGCGTTGACCCGAGCGTCACGACGTGATCGGCTGACGACGTGACCAGCCACGCGACCACGGGAGAGAAAAACGCCGGCGCGGATTGGCGGGCTTCCGATGGGCAGATCGCGGCTTTGGTTGGAGCGCGGCACAGCGATCCCTTCTCGTTGCTGGGACGCCATTTGATAGCCGGCAATAATGTTGTTCGCGCCTTTGTGCCCCATGCCGAGTTCGTCAGTGTGCTCGGAGCTGACAACAAGGTGCTGGCGAAACTTGACCGGCGCGACGATGCGGGGTTCTTCGAAGGGCTGATACCAGCGGCCGCAATGCTGCCCTATCGCTTGCGCGCTGCCAATGCCTCGGCTGAGTGGGAGCTTGCTGACCCCTATGCCTTCGGGCCTGTGCTGGGCGAGATGGACGACTACCTGCTCGTCGAGGGCACGCACCGCACGCTCTACCGTCGGCTCGGTGCCCATGTGATGACGCATGAAGGGGCTGAAGGCGTGCATTTTGCAGTCTGGGCACCCCATGCGCAGCGGGTGTCGGTCGTCGGCGATTTCAACGCCTGGGATGGACGCCGCCATCAGATGCGCCGGCGTGTGACATCTGGGCTCTGGGAGATCTTCGCCCCGGGCGTGCAGGTGGGCACGGCCTACAAATACGAGATCGTCGGCGTGGATGGCACATTGCTGCCGTTGAAGACCGATCCCATGGGTGCCCGCGCCGAAATCAGGCCTTCCACCGCATCGATTGTCGAGGGCCACAGCCGCCACCGGTGGGATGACGGGGCGTGGATCGGCGCCCAGGCCGGCCAGGACAAACGCCGGTCGCCGATGTCGGTGTACGAGGTCCATCTGGGATCGTGGCGGCGCAAGCACGGCGACGGCTATCTCAGCTACGACGAGCTTGCCGCCGAACTCATCCCCTATGCGGCGTGGATGGGGTTCACCCATATCGAGCTGATGCCGGTGTCGGAGCATCCGCTTGACGCGTCCTGGGGCTATCAGCCCATCGGCCTGTTTGCGCCCTCAAGTCGCTTTGGCGAGCCCGATGGTTTCCGGCGCTTCATCGACGCAGCACACCGCGCCGGCCTCGGTGTGATCATCGACTGGGTGCCGGCCCACTTCCCGGTCGACGCCCATGGTCTGGCGCGTTTTGATGGCACCGCCCTCTACGAGCACGCTGATCCGCGCCTTGGCTTCCATCCGGACTGGAACACGGCGATCTACAATTTCGGCCGGTCGGAGGTGGCGAGCGTGCTCACGGCCAATGCGCTCTACTGGCTGGACGAATTCCACGTCGATGCACTGCGCGTCGATGCCGTGGCCTCGATGCTCTACCTCGATTATTCGCGCAAGGACGGCGAGTGGCTGCCCAACATCCACGGTGGCAACACCAATCTGGAAGCGGTGGCTTTCCTGCGCAACGTCAACACGCAGGTCTATGGCCAGCATCCCGGTGCCGCCACCATCGCCGAGGAATCCACCGCCTGGCCCGGCGTGTCACAGCCCGTACATGCGGGCGGGCTGGGCTTCGGCTTCAAGTGGAACATGGGCTGGATGAACGACACCCTCGTCTACATGGGCAAGGACCCGGCGCACCGGCGCTGGCACCATGACAAGATGACCTTCGGCCTGCTCTACGGGTTCAGCGAGAACTTCGTGCTGCCCCTTTCCCATGACGAGGTCGTGCATGGCAAAGGCTCGATCCTCAGCCGCATGCCCGGCGACGACTGGCAGCAGTTTGCCAACCTGCGCGCCTACTACGGCTTCATGTGGGGCCATCCGGGCAAGAAGCTCCTGTTCATGGGCCTCGAATTCGCCCAGCGCCAGGAATGGAACCACGATTCCAGCCTCGACTGGCACCTGACCGATGCGCCGGCGCACCGGGGCGTGCAGCTGCTGGTGCGCGATCTCAACCATCTGCACCGTTCCATCCCTGCCCTGCACCGGCGGGATTGCGAGGCCGAGGGCTTCCGCTGGATTGTCGCCGATGACGAGGCGCAGTCGGTGCTGGCCTGGCTGCGGTTCGCGGATGATGGCTCGCCGCCTGTCGCCGTGGTCTGCAACTTCACGCCGGTCCCCCGCGCGAGCTATCGCATCGGCCTGCCCCATGCCGGGCGTTGGCGCGAGATCATCAATACCGATGCGCTGGACTATGGCGGCTCGGGTCAGGGCAATGGCGGGCAGGTGATCGCGACGGATTGGCCAAGCCACGGCTTCCCTGCCTCGGCAGATGTGCTTGTCCCGCCGCTCGCGACGTTGCACCTTCAATGGGAACCCGACTGAGAGCGGATCAGCGCATTCAGGACGGACCGGCAAGCGGGCAGCAAGATCCGCACAGACACCACAGGGCCATCCAAGGGAGGACTAGCTGCATGCCACACCGCACCCAGACCAGCGATGGCATCTCTTCGCCGTCCATCAACCGCACGATCGGCGTGAGCGCGCTGCTCTCGCGGTCGTCGATGGCCTATGTGCTGGCGGGCGGGCGCGGCAGTCGTCTCATGGAACTGACCGACAAGCGCGCCAAGCCTGCTGTGTATTTTGGCGGCAAGTCGCGCATCATCGACTTTGCCCTGTCCAATGCGCTCAACTCAGGCATCCGGCGCATCGGCGTCGCCACGCAGTACAAGGCACACAGCCTGATCCGGCACATGCAGCGCGGGTGGAACTTCTTCCGCCCCGAGCGCAACGAAGGCTTCGATATCCTGCCGGCAAGCCAGCGCATCTCCGAAGACAAGTGGTATGCCGGCACCGCCGATGCGGTCTACCAGAACCTCGACATCATTGAGGATGCGGCACCGGAATACATGGTGATCCTGGCGGGCGATCATGTCTACAAGATGGACTACGAGCACATGCTGCAGCAGCATGCCAACACAGGTGCCGATGTCACCATCGGCTGCCTTGAGGTGCCGCGCATGGAAGCCACGGGCTTCGGCGTGATGCATATCGACGAGAACGACCGGATCATCGATTTCCTCGAGAAACCCGCCGACCCTCCTGCCATGCCGGGCAGGCCCGACATGGCGCTCGCCAGCATGGGCATCTACGTTTTCAAGACAAGGTTCCTGCTCGAAGAACTCCGGCGCGATGCGGCTGATCTGAATTCCAGCCGCGATTTCGGCAAGGACATCATTCCCTATCTCGTGAGGCACGGGAATGCCTACGCGCATCATTTCTCGCGCTCCTGTGTGCGTTCCAGCAAGGAGGCCGCATCCTACTGGCGCGATGTCGGCACCATCGACGCTTACTGGGAGGCTAACATCGACCTGACCGACATCGTGCCCGATCTCGACATCTATGATCGCGACTGGCCGATCTGGACCTATGGCGAAATCACGCCGCCGGCGAAGTTCGTGCATGATCAGGACGGACGGCGCGGGCAGGCCGTGTCGTCGCTGGTCTCGGGCGGCTGCATCGTCTCGGGCTCGTCGCTGAGCCGCACGCTGCTGTGCACCGGGGCGAGGATCAACTCCTTCTCGAAAATCCAGGAGGCCGTCATCCTGCCCTATGTGGATGTCGGCCGGAACGTGCAGCTCAGCCGTGTCGTCGTTGACCGTGGCGTCAAGATCCCCGACGGGCTGGTGGTGGGGGCAGATCCGGTGCTGGACGCACAGCGCTTCCGGCGGACGGACAAAGGCATCTGCCTCATTACCCAGAAGATGATCGAAGCCCTGCCATGACGATCCGCCATCCATGACCGCATCCATCAGGCTTGCGGTCCTCGCGGTCGCATCAGAGGTCTATCCGCTCATCAAGACCGGCGGTCT
>JBOFUS010000284.1:0-1122 GCA_051652685.1 Beijerinckiaceae bacterium | reverse complement strand
AACTCCTCACCCGCTTGCCATAGACATAGTTGTCGTAGCTCGCGTCGCCGACCCGGTAGTAGAGCTCGTTCTCGTCGAGATATTTTTTCCACGCCGGATAGATGCGCGCGAACTCCGGGCTGCGGGCTTTCAATTCTTCGAAGAGCTGCTGGCTGGCGTCATAGGCCGCGTCCATGATCGGCTGCGGGAAGTAGCGCAGCCGTGCACCTGCCGAGATGAGCTGGCGCAGGCCCACCGAGTTCAGCCGGTCGTTGTGGGCAACATGCGAGGTCCAGGTGGCGCTGGCGGCCGCCTCCAGCACCGCCTTGTATGTCTTTGGGAGATCGGTCCAAAGCTTGTGGTTGACGAACACCATCACCGTCGCCTGGGGCTCGAACCAGCCCGGCGCATAGTAGAAGGGTGCAACCTTGTGCAGCCCGAACTTGAAATCATCGAACGGCCCGGCCCATTCCGCCGCATCAATGGTGCCGCGTTCCAGCGCCGGATAGATTTCGCCGGGCGAAATCTGCTGGGGGATCACGCCAAGCTTCGCCATTACCGAGCCGCCAAGGCCCGGTATGCGCATTTTCAGCCCCTTCAGATCGTCCAGAGTGTTGATTTCCTTGCGGAAGAAACCACCCATCTGCATTGTCGAGTTGCCGACCGGCAGGCCGTGGGTGCCGCGCGGATTGAAAAAGCTGTTGAGCAGCTCGATGCCACCGCCCTTGAACAGCCAGGCCGTCTGGCCACGCCAGTTGAATCCAAAGGGCAATGTGGAGCCGAACGCATAGGCCGGGTCCTTGCCGACAGAATAGTAGGACAAGGTGAAGGCGCACTCGACAGTGCCCGCCTCCGCCGCATCCAGCACCGCCGGCCCGCCGGGCACCACCTCGCCCACGCCAAAGGGCGTGATCTGGAAGCGACCGTCAGTCAGGTCCGAAACGCGGCGGGTGAAATCAACCGCCGCTTCCATCACTGATTCCACGGTTTTCGGCACAAACATTGGCATGCGCCACTTCAGCTCGGGGAGGGCCTGCGCCACGGCGGGTGCTGATGCCGCAAATCCCGCGCCTGCCGCCAGACCGGCCACCAGCGCGCGGCGGCTCGTAGGGTTGCCCTGCTTTGTTGAACGGTCATCAGCCA
>JBOFUS010000283.1:0-3356 GCA_051652685.1 Beijerinckiaceae bacterium | reverse complement strand
CGCGGCCGCTTCCGCGACTGATTTTGCCATCTGTCGTCTAACCGACATATTCCCCTTCCCATGCGGCCCAATTCTTGCTCCGATGGGTTGGGGGACGTTCGGGAGGGCGCATGGCGGTTGAAACGGCGAAAGGCGGGCTGCGTGCCGCCTTCGACGAGATGTACGGAACCGATGGCAATGTTCGCGGGGGCTACCAGGCGCTCGCCCATTGGCTTCGGACCGCCTCGCCCGAACTGCTGAACAACCGCAAGGCGGAGGCGGAGCTCTTCTTCCGCCGCATCGGCATCACCTTCAACGTCTACGGCGATGCGGAAGGGACCGAACGGATTATCCCCTTCGACATCGTGCCGCGCATCCTGACGACCAGCGAATGGTCGCGGCTGGCGCGGGGGCTTGAGCAACGCGTCAAGGCGCTGAATGCCTTCATCGGTGACGCCTATGGTACGCGCGAGATTGTCCGCGCCGGCATCGTGCCGGAAGACCTCATCCTGCAGAACCCGTCTTTCCAGCCGATCATGGCGCAGATCGAGCCGCCAGGCGGCGTCTATGTGCATATTGCCGGCATCGATGTGGTGAGGGTTGACCCGGACACGTTCTATGTCCTTGAGGACAATGCCCGCACACCTTCCGGCGTTTCATACATGCTGGAGAACCGTGAGGCGATGATGCGCCTTTTTCCCGAACTCTTCGACGCAATGAAAATTGCACCCGTCGACAACTACTGCGACAGCCTGCTGGCGACATTGCGCTCCGTGGCACCCCGCTCGGCCACCTCCGAGCCGGTGGTGGTGCTGCTGACGCCAGGCCCGTTCAACTCGGCCTATTACGAACACTCGTTTCTGGCCGACAAGATGGGTATCGAACTGGTCGAAGGCCGTGATCTCTTCGTGCGCGGCAATGTGGTCTACATGCGCACGACAGAAGGGCCGCGCCGGGTCGATGTCATCTACCGCCGTATCGACGATGAGTTTCTCGATCCGCTCGTCTTCAACCCGAACTCTATGCTGGGCGTACCGGGACTCATGAGCGCCTACGCGGCGGGCAACGTAACCATTTCAAATGCGGTCGGCACCGGCGTGTGCGACGACAAGGCGATCTACAGCTATATGCCGGAGATCATCCGATTTTATCTCGCCGAGGAGCCGCTGCTGCAGAACGTGCCCACGTTCCGTTGCCGCGAGGCCGATACGCTGCGCCATGTGCTGGACAGGCTGCCGGAGCTCGTCGTCAAGGAGGTCAACGGTTCGGGCGGCTATGGCATGCTGGTGGGACCGCATGCCACAAAAGCGCAGATCGCGAGCTTTGCGGAAAAGCTCAAGGCGCATCCAGAGGGCTTTATTGCCCAGCCAACGCTCGCGCTCTCGACCGTTCCTTGCTTCCTCGACGACAGTTTCGCACCGCGCCACGTGGACCTTCGCCCCTATGTGCTCTCGGGCAAGGACGGCGTGCGCGTGGTGCCGGGTGGGCTGACCAGGGTGGCCCTCAAACAGGGGTCACTGGTGGTCAACTCCTCCCAGGGGGGTGGCACGAAGGACACCTGGGTGGTGGAAGATGCGCCCTTGCAGAAATCCCGGTCGCAATCCCAATCCCAGTCACAATCCATGTCGGGAGGGAAATGACCGATGCTCTCGCGCATGGCCGACAGTGTCTATTGGCTCTCCCGCTATATCGAGCGGGCGGAGAATCTCTCCCGCATCCTCGACGTGGCACAGCGGCTCGCGGCACTGCCCTCCGCCTATGCGGGAACAGCAAACGAATGGTCGAGTGCGCTCGCAACTGCCGCCTGCACGGACCTCTACGATCAGACCCATGACAAGGTCACCCGCGAGGCGGTGATCCAGTTCATTGTGGCGGGCGAGAACAACCCCTCCTCGATCCGCGCCTGTGTCGAGACGGCGCGCGCAAACGCCCGCGCTGTGCGCACGGCGCTCACGTCAGAGATGTGGGAGGTGATCAACGGCCTCTGGCACGACGTCCAGAAGTTCCGGAAGAAGGATCTCGACCCCAACCAGCTGGCAAAGTTTCTTGCCGTCGTTCAGGAGGGTTCGCTGCGCTTCGATGGTGCCGCCTATCGCACCATGCTGCGCACCGATCACTTCCGCTTCCAGCGTCTTGGCACGTTCATCGAGCGCGCCGACAACATCGCGCGGTTGCTGGACGTGAAGTACCATCTGCTGCTGCCGGAAAACGAGCCGGTGGGCGGCGGGCTCGACTATTTCCAGTGGTCGGCGATCCTTCGATCCGTCGGGGCACTGACCTCGTACAACTGGATCTACCGGGACAACGTGAGACCGTGGCTTGTCGCAGATTTCCTCATCCTGAGGCCTGAGCAGCCACGGTCACTGGTCTCTTCGTATGACAACCTCAACTATCATCTCAATCTGCTGGCCGAACAATATGGCCGCCAGGGTCCCTCGCAGCGAATCGCCCGGGCTACCTACGGCGGTCTCCAGAACCAGGAGATCGAGGCGCTGTTCCAGTCTGGCCTGCACGAGTTCCTGACCTCGTTTACTGCCGATAACAATCGGCTTGGAGCCGCCATTCACACGCAGTATCTGGCGTGATCCGCGTCAGGGGACCGGCATGCGCCTGAAGATCAGACACGAGACGAGCTACACCTACGGCGAACCGGCGCAGGGGGCGGTGCAGATTTTGCGGCTGACGCCGCGCAATCACGAGGGGCAGTTCGTCAAGGCGTGGCGCGTCGAGATCGATGCCGAATGCCGGCTCGACCGGGGCGAGGACGCCTTTGGCAACATTACCCACACCTTCACCGTGGATGGACCGCTGGAAGCCATGCGCATCACCGCCGAAGGCGAGGTGGAAACCGACGATACGGCTGGCTATGTGCGCGGCGCTCCGGAGCGCTTCCCGGTTGGCTTCTGGCTGCGGGAAACGGCGCTTACCCGCGTGGAGCCCGAAATTGCAAGCTTTGCGCGGCGCATCGCCGGTGGCGAAGGTGGCGACGATCTGGCCACGCTGCATGCGCTGATGGCCGCGATCAACCGTGATTTCACCTTCAAGGTCGGCGCGACAACGGCAGCGACCACGGCTCTGGAGGCATTCCGTCAGAAATCCGGCGTCTGTCAGGATCTCGCCCATGTCTTTGTCGCCTGTGCGCGCTCGCTGGGCCTGCCGGCCCGCTACGCCGGCGGCTACTACCTTCGAACGGACACGGAACTCCAGGACGCCGGCCACGCCTGGGCGGAGGCCCACGTGCCAGGCCTCGGCTGGCTGGGCTTCGATCCGGCCAACGGTGTCTGCGTGACCGAGCGCTATGTGCGCGTCGGCATCGGGCTGGATTTCCTTGATGCTTCGCCGATCCGGGGTGCGCGCAACGGCGGTGGTGACGAAAC
>JBOFUS010000282.1:0-5911 GCA_051652685.1 Beijerinckiaceae bacterium | reverse complement strand
AGATCGTTGAGTTGGCACTGTCATCCGCCTTCTCGCTTCGGCATCTTCCGATCAAGGCCCGCAGCACTCTTGCAAGTTTCAGATCGCGCCCCAGCCAGAGTGTCCTGATCGCATCGAAAGAGCTGGAACAAGCAGGTATAAAAAACGATGACAGCGCGCGACTAACGGAAGAAGGGGAGTTTATGACAGATGACGACAACCTATACTTTTCGTTTGCGGCGCGTCATGGGCACTTTAAGCCAGGCTGAGACGACAAGCGATGTAGGACCTAGCGAAACGCATCGATTTTCTGAGGTAGATGAGCATAATAATGGAAAAACCGAGTTCACCTTTAGATATTGCTCTATTCCGGCTTAAAAAACCGCTGATAGGCGTAGTAGTATTTTCGTCCTTTGTAAATCTTTTGCTGCTGGTCAGTCCAATTTATATGCTACAGGTATTTGAACGGGTCCTATCAAGTCTTAATGAAACGACATTAGTTATGTTATCTCTAATTGCTATCATAGGCATTATTGTTCAAGCGTTACTTGAAAGAGCAAAAACGGTCGTTTTGAATAGATGTGGCGTGCAGATTGACCGTGATGTAGCCCCTCACTTGTTTGATGCAGTTCATTCGGCAATGATAAAAGCTCCAGGAACGATTGGCGTCTCTGCGCTCCGGGATCTTGATCTACTCAGAGACTTTTTTGTCAGCGAAGCAATTCTGACGATTATTGATGCACCGTGGTTTCCGTTGTTTGTAATTGTGCTTTGGATCGTGCATCCCTGGTTTGCGATATTGGCTGTCGTAAGCGCAGTTTTCGTCATGATCCTTACGTTTGCGAGCGCTCACTACGCTTCAGGCCCGGTGAAAGAAGCGCAAGCCGCCGCAAGGCGCTCGTCTGACCGGGCTGTTGCCATCTTCCAGAACGCTGAGGTCGTACACGCCATGGGAATGCGCCCCGGCTTGCGCGAACAGTGGGCACATGAGCAACAACAATCGCTTGCCTGGCAGGCGAACTCCAACATCATATCGAGCGGGTTCACTGCTGCGGCGCGGTTCGTGCGAAATGCTACCCAGATGGCGGGCATAGGCATGGCAGCATACCTCGTTATCCTTCGCGAGATCGGGCCTGGGCATATTTTTGCCGCGACTGTTCTCCTCGGCATTTCTTTAAAACCGATCGAGGGAGTGATCGCGCGCTGGAAGACGCTTGTCTCGACTCGGGAGGCCTATCGAAATCTGAAGCAACTCTTTGCAGACCTCCCGGATACGAGGCACCATGTATCGCTTCCGAGGCCACTCGGCCGTCTGACGCTCCAGAACGTCTCGGTTGGAACGCCAGTCGCCCCTCCGCGTGTCATCCTTCATGGCATCAGCTTTGATCTTCCCGCCGGAAACGCGCTTGCCATCGTAGGCCCCAGTGCTGCTGGCAAGACATCCCTTCTCAGGACCATCCTTGGCATCTGGCGACCCGTTTACGGTGAAGTCCGGATTGACGGGGCTGAAATCCAGCAGTGGAGCGACGCCGATCTCGGGCGATATCTCGGATATCTCCCTCAGGACGTGGCTCTCTTTCAGGGCTCCGTCGCCCAGAACATTGCACGGTTCGAGCCTTCACCTCAGTTCGAAGCTGTCGGTGAGGCTGCCCGTCTTGCACGGATCGAGGAGATGGTGCTTCTGCTGCCAGACGGCTACAATTCACAACTCGGTGTGGGCGGTAGCGGCCTTTCAGGCGGTCAACGCCAGAGATTGGGTCTTGCCCGCGCAGTGTATGAACGTCCAGCCATCGTCATTCTTGATGAACCAAACTCAAACCTCGACGCCGATGGCGAAGCAAAGCTGATGGCAACGGTTCGGGATCTCACGCGGGGTGGTACAACAGTGCTGTTCGTGACGCACAAAACGTCTCTCCTGGCGGTGGCAGATTATATTCTTGCCCTCGGCGAAGGCACGGTTCAGCACTTTGGCAAGCGTGAGGAGGTTCTGGTCAAGCTATCACGGCCAAAAGTTGTTCAACTTCAGGCACAGAATCTCCGATGATCAAGCTCCCGGTCATTCATCAGCAGAATAGAGCTGTCGCGCCAACGCCAGCACTGGCAACTGACTGGAGACGGCCGCTGTTGGTCGGCTATATCATTGTATTCATTGCTTTCGGCATTGGTGGTACCTGGGCTTTTTTTGCACCGCTTGATTCCGCGATCCAGGGAAGCGGTGTCGTTGCCGTACAATCAAGCAGGAAGATAATCCAACACCTTGAGGGCGGGATAATCAGCGAAATACTCGTTCGCGACGGCGATCATGTTGAGGCCGGGACGTTGCTTTTCAAGCTTGACGATACGACCCACAAGTCGCAGCTGGAAGTGCAACGCAACGTGTTGTTAACGTCGTTGATCAAGGAAGCACGATTGATCACCGAACGCGACAGTCAACCCGTCATTGTCTTCCCACGATCAGTTCTCGAAGCGCGCTCGAACGGGAATCTGGTCCGGGCCATGGACGATGAGATCGCAACTTTTCAACAGCGCAAGCAACTCCTGGCGACACAACTCCAGGTTCAAAGCAATCGCATGGACACCTCGCTCCAGGAGATAGAGGGTCTGCAATCTGAGGAAAAATCAGCCCGGGAACAGGGCGTCGAACTCAACCGTGAACTCGTCGGGTTGCGAGAGTTGCTGAAACGGCAAATGGTTCCGCTCACCCGCGTCACCACGCTTGAGCGCGAACGGGTCAGGCTGGAAGGTCTGGCGGCAAGATCACGAACTGACCAGGCCAAAGTCCGGCAACAGATCGTCGACGCAGAAATCCAGATTGCACAGTTGCGTACACAATTCCAGAATGGCATCTCAACGGAGATCATTGACATTCGGAAGGCGATTGCGGACGCGCATGAACGGGTTGCAGTCGCACAGGATATCGTCAATCGCCTGGAGGTTCGTGCGCCGCAGGCAGGAGTGGTCCAATCCCGACGCTTTGGCACGATCGGTGCTGTCGTACGTGCTGGCGATGCGCTGCTGGACATTGCGCCAATCGACGAGCCCTTGGTTATTCAGGCAAAGGTGTCAACGCGCGACGTCAGCGTCATGAAGCGTGGCATCGTTGCCGAGGTGCGTTTCCCGGGGTTCAAAGCAGCAGAGACGCCGCTGATCACCGGCCGTATTCGCTCGGTGTCTTATGATCGCATCATGGACCCCAGCGGTGGAAATCCGCATTTTGCCGTTGAGGTCGAAGTAGACGGCCACACAATTCCGGCCGAACTCAAACAGCGGCTGAGGGCTGGAATGGACGCTGATATCCTTGTCCCGACCGGGGAACGATCTGCTTTGACCTATATGCTGGAGCCGCTCACGGATCGATTGCGATACTCGTTTCGTGAACGCTAGCGTCGAGAGAGCGCTAGTTAGACTGAATATCGTGCAGCCCCGACTGGAAACGCACTGTGGTAAATGTTGAAATATCCGTTCTTGGCAGACGCGTCGACGTTAAGGGACGATCTGTACCGCCGGTACTGACCTGCGTCGCTTTTTCAGAAAAACGCCAAAAATCTTGGACTATAGAACTGAAAAGACAGAATTCTACTCAATCACCTAACACTGAAAATCAGTCCGTGGCTGGATCACTTCCAGCCGATGTTTTCAACGATGGCGATGATCGAGTTCTCATTCAGTTCCCGGAGTATGCTGATCTGAAATATGAGAAGGTTATTCGGATTGGAACATCAGTTTTGGCCGGCCAAGTCGAGGGCGTCAGCAATGGAGCTCTTTTCGGATGGTGCAGTATATTAAGCTTACTTGACTGTCCACAACCAATCTTACAGCTCCAAATCGACGGCAGAACTTCCAGAACTGCTCTAGAATGGCTGGATAGACACGATCTCAAACTCATTACATTACAACAAAGAAGTGGTTTTAGTTTTTCTTTACCAGATGAAGTATTTGATGGAAACATTCATTCAGTATCCGCTCATCTCGATAACGGCAGGTCAATTGGAAAATTTCAATATCGACGCCACACGATTGGACGCGTGGATGGATGCCCGGGCAATCATGTCCAGGGATGGATCCATGATATTGGTGGTGCTCTTGAACAAGATGGTTACGAGCTACACTTGTCGTCGGGTGCTATATACCCGATCAAGGCCAACCTACCGCGTGATGATGTCGCCCAGATGTTTGGGCATCGCGACGTTGGATTCTCAGCCAAACTTCCGCGACGTTTCGATCCGGTGGAGGAAAGTCCAACATTACGGCATCGCCGAATTCCCAACACAATCCTGATCGGGCCGGAGGGCTTTTACGACACTCATGACCATGTCAGAGTTGCTCAAAAGATAACCACATCATTGAATTCAGACCAGAAACTAACAGCAGAGGAGACCTACTGGCTCAAAGATCTTTTGAAAAGAGATGTGGCGGCGCATCGTCGCGGCGTTCAATCCTTTATGCGCCCCCCTTTGGGTACACGGAAGAAACCTGAGCCGAACATACCGATTGGAAAACGGCCAACAGCTGTCATCATTCCGGTTTTTGCGGATCTGGATGCAACATTAGCCTGCTTGCAATCTGTCTGGGAAGCCTGTGAAGAGCGAATTGATATTGAAGTAATGGTAATAGACGATTGCGGCCCCTCTCAGGCGCTTCGCGATTTACTACCCGAACTCTGTGAGCGGTTTCGATTCCTGCTCAAGACTAATCCTTCAAACAAAGGTTTTGTGTCTACAGTCAATGAGGCTGTTGAGCAGTTTCCAGAACACCACATTCTGATTCTGAATTCGGACACGTTGGTTCCGCCGCGTTTTGTAGAACGCCTCAAACAACATCTTGTCAAGAATCCGGGCGCTGCCTCGGTTACGCCATTCTCGAATGCTGCAACGCTTATGTCATGGCCAATCATTGACCAAGACCATCCAATGCCAGCTGCTGCTGAAGTCAAGCGCCTCGATTCTCAATTTCACATCACATTCCCTGGGCGTTCTGAGATTATTCCGACCGCAGTCGGCTTTTGTATGTTGTTGAGCAGGAGTGCAATCGACGCCATTGGCATGTTTGATCTCATATGGGGCCGAGGCTACTGCGAGGAAAACGACTGGTGCCAGAAAGCTACAGATGCAGGCTTCTTTCATCTTGCGGCCTGCGATATCTTTGTTGGGCACAAAGGTGCATCTTCATTTGGACAATCCCGCCCGAAGCTGCTTGACACAAACCTCAAGGAACTCAATCGCCGTTATCCGGACTACGACCACACCATTTCCCGCTTTCTTCAACGAGATCCGCTTGCACCGATCCGGGCCGAGATAGCAATAAAGGAGTTGTGTAACGATCCACGCTCAGGCGTATTTTTTCACTCGATCTCACTTGGTGGCGGCATTGAAACATATGTTCGACAGAAATTTGAAGAGGTCAAACAAGCCGGAAAAATGCCACTTGTATTCAGAAAGGCAACCGTCGCGGAGAAATCTGATTTTGTTATCGAGAGCGATCGCTTTCCACCAATCAAAATGCGAGCAATTGAAATACAGATGCCACTTTTCAATTCTCTACTTAAAAAGTGCAATGATCATGTTTTTAACACTTTTGCAGCCTACACTGCCGAGCAGATTGAAATATTTAGTGATTTTATCGACCGTACAGAGTTCATTGTTCACGATTATTCTTTCCATTGCCCGAGAGTTAATTTACTTTCATTTAACAACAGATTCTGTAATACTCCCGAGATTGATGTCTGTGAGCGCTGCGTCAATTCTCTCGGAGCACACTCCTCACTTCCGCACTTTTCGGATGACTATGGTAGTGTAGCTAACTGGAGAGCTCAAAATAGGAATTTACTTCATAATTGTCGAGATATTTTTGCACCAAGCCAAGACGCCGCCGATCGCACGCAACGGCTGATCGGACGCAACGCGACTTATCTTCCACATAAAAAGAAGCTAGC
>JBOFUS010000281.1:0-3302 GCA_051652685.1 Beijerinckiaceae bacterium | reverse complement strand
GCGATGAAGCGTTCGACCGACGAGTGGCTGATGTCGCGCTCGTGCCAGAGCGCCACGTTCTCCATGGCCGGCAGGCAATGGCTGCGCACCAGCCGCGCCAGCCCCGTCAGGTTCTCGGTCAGCACCGGATTGCGCTTGTGCGGCATCGCCGAGGAGCCCTTCTGGCCCGGCGAGAAATACTCTTCCGCCTCATAGACCTCCGTGCGCTGCAGATGGCGGATCTCTGTCGCCAGCCGCTCGATGCAGGACGCAATCACGGCCAGCGTGGCAAAGAACATGGCGTGGCGGTCGCGCGGGATCACCTGCGTCGATACGGGCTCGATGGCGAGGCCCAGCTTTGCCGCCACATGCGCTTCGACTTTCGGGTCGATGTTGGCGAAAGTGCCGACTGCACCCGAGATGGCGCAGGTGGCGATCTCTGCGCGCGCTGTCACGAGCCGTTCGCGGCAACGCGAAAACTCCGCGTAAGCCTGCGCCAGCTTGAGGCCAAAGGTCACGGGTTCAGCGTGGATACCATGCGAGCGGCCGATGGTGGGCGTGTACTTGTGCTCGACAGCACGGGCCTTGAGTGCCGCCAGCAGCGCATCCAGATCGGCCAGCAGGATGTCGGAAGCGCGTGCGAGTTGCACCGCAAGGCAGGTGTCGAGCACATCCGACGAGGTGAGCCCCTGGTGCATATACCGCGCCTCGGGGCCAACCTTCTCCGCCACATGGGTGAGGAAGGCGATGACGTCGTGCTTCACCTCGCGCTCGATGGCGTCGATCTTCGCCACGTCCGCATCGTCGAAAGTGATTGTGCCGCCGCGCGTCCAGATCGCCTGGGCGGCGGTGGCCGGGACAACGCCAAGTTCCGCCAGAGCATCGGTGGCATGCGCCTCGATCTCGAACCAGATGCGGAATCTTGTCGATTGCGACCAGATCGCGGTCATGGCGGGGCGGGCGTAGCGGGGAACCATGGAAATCTGAACTCCAGCCTGACCGACGGGCGATGTTCCACGCCGTCATTGCGAGCGAAGCGAAGCAATCCAGAGCGACACTGGCCAGGGTCTGAGCGCCAGCCGGCGTTGCGCTGGATTGCTTCGCTTCGCTCGCAATGACGGCAAAGGATAATATTTACAACTGCATCAATGCGAAGAACGCGATGGCCAGCGCAGGAAGATGAGTGCGGCGACGAGGCCAACCGCAAGCACCGGCCACGGCACGAGATAGCGCAGCCCCGTCGGCGTGAACATGCCCATTGCGCCGAACAGCGACCAGAAGAGATCGACGACCGGCATCTGTGCCACGGACTCAGCGTCAATATGTCCATCGATGATTCTGATCTGCACGGCAAAGCAGAACAGCGTCGCCGGCACGAAAAGCGCGGCGGCTATGGCCCCGAAAAACGGCCCGCGCAGCCAGCCGGGCCAACGGCGCGTGAAAAAGGCAAAGAATGTTGCAACAAGGCCGGCAAGAAATGCGCCCATGGCGGCAATCGCGACCAGCAGTTGCGTGCGGTCGCTTGCGGCCTCGTCCCGCAGCGTGATCGCGACCGCCATGGAAACCGCCGCCGTCAGCGCCAGGGCGAGCGCGACGCCTGGAATTGCGGCGGGCGAGGGGCCGTCAGACAAGGGTGCCGGTCGCCTTCTCCGCTGCCGCACGGATGGCGTCGATATTGGCGGCGTAGCGTTCCGTTCCACCTTTGAAGACGGCGGAACCGGCGACCAGGACGTTGGCTCCCGCCGCAGCGACGGCACCGGCATTCTCCGCCGTCACGCCACCATCTACCTCGATGTCTATATCACGGCCTCTGACCAGCGCCTTGATGCGGCGGATCTGGTCGAGCGCGGAGGGGATAAACTTCTGTCCGCCAAAGCCGGGGTTGACGCTCATCACCAGCACCAGATCGACCATATCGAGCACCGGCTCGATGGCCGAAACGGACGTGCCGGGATTGAGAACGACGCCCGACTTCTTGCCATGGGCGCGGATGGACTGAAGCGTGCGATGCAGATGCGGCCCGGCTTCGGCATGAACGGAAATCAGGTCAGCACCCGCCTTCACGAAGGCGTCGATGTAGGGTTCAACCGGCGAGATCATCAGATGTACGTCGAAGGGTTTCTTCGTTGCCCCACGTAAAGCCTTGATCACGTCCGGGCCGTAGCTGATGTTGGGCACGAAATGGCCGTCCATCACGTCGCAGTGGATCCAGTCGCAGCCAGCGCGGTCGATGGCTTCGATCTCCGCGCCGAGTCGCGCGAAATCGGAGGCGAGAATCGAGGGGGCGATGAGGATCGGGCGGGTCATGAAGACTTGGTAGTGGGCGCGTTTTCCGCAGGCAAGTCGCTGCCAGCATCTGTCACCCTGAACCGCACTGCAAAGCGTTTCACGATCATGGGCATCAGGTAAATCGGAAACTGCGCCAGCGCGAAAAACAGGAAGGTTGTCGGCGGCGCGGCCGCGCCAAGGGCCGCAATGAGAAGCCCCATGTTGCGCTGGCAGGTGGCGTAACCCAGCACGAACCGGTCTGCCTGCGGCATGGGGCGCAGCAGCACCCAGGCGACGACGAAGCCGATGCCGGCCATGAGAAACGCAAAGGCGAGAAACTGCGCCACCAGCCACGGCCGGGTGAGGGCCGCATCCATCACCCCGTCCATCGCCGCCACGGCGAAGAGGAAATACATGATGACGCCTATTCCGTCGAAAATCGACTTGTTGGCGCGGATGCGCGCGACGCCGAGCACTTTCCGGAGCGCAAGCGAGCCGATGATCGCGCCGCCGATCAGCAGGGCGAGACGCTGGATCAGCACGGACGGATCGAGCGGCACCGCAGCGCCGGCGACAAGCTCCACCAGCGCCGGCGAAACCAGCGGTGCGGCCGCTGTTGTCACCAGTACTGCCGTCAGCAGCAAGGTGGGCTCCAGCCCCAGCATCATGGCGACCGCCGGCGAACTCATGATCGGTGGCGCGGCGGCCATGACCGCAAGGCCCAGCACGAGGCCGGGATCAAGGTTCTCGCGGCCAATGGCGATCAGGAGGCCGCCGATCAGCAGCGCGGGTGCCAACGTCAGCCAGAGGCTGGCGATGATCAGCGGCCTTGGCTTCGAAAGCAGAGCGCGCACGGCCGTTTCCTCCGCCCGCGCGAAGGTGAGCGTGACGAAGACGAAGATCGTGATGGCCAGCAGTGGCCGCGCCGCGGCGGCGAATTGTGGCAGCGCAAGGCCGACAAAGATCGACAGTGCGAAGCCCTGCGTGCCGTGGCGACCGATCCAGGCGAGCGGTTTTGCGAGGATGTCCAGCAACGAGACCGTGTTAGATGCGGC
>JBOFUS010000280.1:0-3619 GCA_051652685.1 Beijerinckiaceae bacterium | reverse complement strand
TCATGCCTTCGGCTCCTTCTTCTTCGCCGGGTTCTTGGTCGAATCCTTGCCCGTGTTGTCGCTCGACGTGCCGTCGCCGTCAGCGTCCTTGGCCGGATCATAGGCCGGGTTCTCGATCTGGTATTGCAGCGCCACGTCGGCGCTTTCGACGCCGATCTCGGCTTGCACCGCGCCCGCTTCCGCCGTGCGGATCGTCGCGCCCAGCGGCTGGCGGAACCCGTCGGCATAAACCTGATCGCCAAGCTCGGGCGCGAGCGGCTGATAGCCCATGGCCTCGCGCTTTTCGTTCAGCGTGATCGCCGTGGACGCCTCAAGTCGCGCCCATTGCGCATCGACCTCTTCGGCCAGCGCGTAGATCGCGTCGGCGTCCACGGTGAATTCTATGGGTCGCTTCACCCATGCCGCCCACCAGCGCCCGATGGCGCCATAGATGCGCAGCGCGCTGGGGATGGCGGTGGCGCGATAGAAGGCGCGGTTTGCCTCGGAATAGTTCGAATAGGTGTTGTCGCCGGGGATGCCGAGCAGCATGGGCGGGACACCGAACGCACGCGCGATGCCGCGAGCGGCCTCGTTCCTGATCTCTTCCGCGCCGAGATCGACCATGGTCATCCCGAACTGCTGCCACTCCATGCCGCCTTCGAGATAGATCGGCTTGCCGGTGTTCTTCGCGCCAGACATCTGCTCTTGCATCTGGCGCTTGACCCGCTGAAACTGCTCTTCGGTCAGCGTCGGCATTGCGCCGCCGGGCGCGACGGTCGGCTTGTAGACCATGGCGCCCGATGGCGTCGCGCCGTTGTCGAAGAGCGCCTTCGCCATGTCCTGCGCGCGCTCGTAGATCTCAAGGTCGCGCTTTGCCGGCCACAGACAGCCAAGGCCCCAGATGTCGTCGCTCGGATTGAAGCGGCGGATGTGCAGGATTTCCGACCGCCCGAACTGGATGTCGGCGCGGTAGTCACGGCGCGCGCCGTTGGCCTCATAGCGATAGACCGCGGGCCACCCATCGACGCCGGGGATGATCTGGAAAAACTCGGGCCGCGGCGCGTGGAATTCGACAGGCATCTCGCCGACACGCACCATCTCGACGAAGGCGTTGCCGTGCAGCGCGTCGAACGCCGCGAGCCGTTGCGCCAGCATCCCGCGGTCCATCTCGGGGTTCGGGCGCTTGAAGCGCTCGGCGACCTTTTCGACGATGGGGCTGTTCTCGCGGCCGTTCTCCGTGATCACAGGCTCGATGCCCGCCACCGCCTCGCTGATCAGCGTCACGCATCGATGCACGATCGGGTTTTGCGCGTAGTGCGTGACGAGTCGGCGGTACTCGTAGGGCGCCCATTGCGCGATACCGACCTTCAGCGCGACGGCGACCTGCTGCGCGGGCGAGGCTTTCTGGTCAAGCAGCATCGGCGCAGCGTCTGGCGCGCCGTTGAACGCCTTCACGCCGGCGATGATGCGTTCTGAAATTTTCACGCCCGCAGCATCGCCGCGTCGTCACAGGGGGCGGATTGCGCTAGTCGAAGAACGACCTGATCCGCGGCTCGGGCAACGTGCCGAACGCCAGCGCCGTGATCGCCCACACCAGCGCGTCGGCGCGGTTCGGTGAGTCCTCGCCCTTGTAGCCGGTGGGCGTGAAAAAGCAGAGTTCGTCCTCCATTTCGGGGAACGGCTCGGCGTGCAGCACGCGACCCTGTTCATAGAGCGCGCTGATCGGTTCGGCGCGTTGCGACTTGCCGCGCGAGGCGTGCACGATGTCGACGGGCGCGAACGGGCGCACCATGTGGATCAGCGCGCGCACCATGTCGCCGCCATAGTTGCCTTCCGCCACGATGCGGTCGGCCTTCGTCGTGTCGAACGCCTCGATGACGAGCCGCGCCCATTGTTCGGGGCGCTCCTGACAGGTGAGGTCGGCAAGCACGACGAAGTCCTTGCCCCATTCCTTGGCGGCGGCGGGCTTGAGCTTGCCGGCCACGACGATGCCGATCCAGTCGCCGGTTTCGCCGTCGCTGCCGGACGGATCCACGCCCACGACGATGCGTTCGAAAGCGTCCAGCGGCGGCGGTCGTGCCGTGGGCCGCGCCGCTTCGATCATGTCGCGGGTCCACAGCGCGCCCGGCACGTCGTCGAGGATTTCGCCGTCAAGTTCCTGGCGACCGAGGCGGGTGCCGGCGTAGCGCTTCTCCATGTCCTCGACGGCCTTGGCGGACAGGTTGGCGGCGTTCTCGCGCGTGCCGCCGCGCGAGACACGGGTCGCGGGATCGCGCAGCAATTCGCGCAGGAGCGGGATCGGGCGCGGCGTCGTCGCAAACATGGCTTGCGGGTCTTCGCCGAGGCGCAGGCCAAACGTCAGGTTAGAATAGGTGTCGGCAAGGTACGGCCACGCGGCCAGCTCATCGCCCGCCGCCCACGCGCACTGCGGGCCGCGTAGCTGGTCGGGCTCTTGCGCGGAGAACGTGAGCGCCTTGACGCCGTTCGGCCAGATCAGTTCGCCCTTCGACCACGTCGGGCGGAACCACGGCGGCGAGCACGCCAGCACGCCGGCGGGGCCGGAGATCAGCACCTTCTCGATCTCGTCCTTGACGCGCGCGACGATGTGGCCGGGACCTTGGCCGCTGCGGGCCTTCTCGATCACCCATTCGGAAAGTGTGCGCGTCTTGCCCCAGCCGCGGCCGGCGAGACAGATCCAGCGCGACCATTCGCCGGGCGGCGCAAGCTGTTCTTCGCGCGCCCAGAACGTGCGCCAATCGTAGAGCGCGACGGCGGCCTCTTCGTCGTCAAGCGCTCCCGATCGGAGGAGAGTCAACAGTCGGGCTTTGCGTTCCGCCCTCGGGAACTGCATCGCCCAGCTTGCCAGCGAGTCGTTCGCGGGCGCCATCGACGAACGTGTGCTGGTGGTTGACATCTACGGTCTCACGCCATTGCGCGCGAGTCTTCAGCCAGAAGATCATCGCGGTCACGGCCTCCCTGCCTTGTCCCTTCGTCGCGATCTCGAACAGGCGCCGGGCGACCATCATGTTCGCGTTGACCGAGCCGGTGCGGATTTCCTCCGGGTAGTATTTGCGCAGGGTCTTGTCGCTGATCCCGAGGAACGTCGCGATATCGGCCTGCGTGACGAATTGCGCGAGCGCCTTGACCTGCGCGCGCGTTTCTTCGGTCGGGGTGTGTTCGACGCCGGTCATTCGACGCGCGCCTCGATCGCGCCCGCAGGCAACCGTTCGGCCAGCACCTCGGCGAACGTGCGTCCGTCGCCGTCGAGGGTGGCGGCCTGGCCGGTGAACTTCTCCCAACGCGTGACAGCGACGTCGACGTAGGCAGGCGAGAGTTCAATCGCGAAGCACTGCCGGCCCGTCATTTCCGCCGCGATGATCGTCGTGCCGCTGCCGCTGAACGGCTCATAAACCGCCTGACCCGGCGCGCTGTTGTTCTCGATCGGGCGCTTCATGCACTCGACGGGCTTTTGGGTGCTGTGTCCGGTCTCGGATTTTTGCGGCTTGGGGATCTGCCAGAGCGTCGTCTGCTTGCGGTCGCCGTTCCAGTGGCCCTTGCCGGATTTGCGCACGGCGTACCAGCAGGGCTCGTGTTGAAAATGGTAGTCGCCACGCGACACGGCGAACTGCGACTTCGCCCA
>JBOFUS010000279.1:0-5620 GCA_051652685.1 Beijerinckiaceae bacterium | reverse complement strand
CCCAGAGCGAGCGACCGGCGTCGGACGGCGCGGCGGTGAGGGTGGCGTCGGTCATGGTTGTCCGCAGGGGCGCGGGGCTTGGCGGTTCATGGCGTCCTTGTGGGCAGGCATGGTGGGAAGACATGGTGGGCTCGCCTTCGCCGGACCTGATGTTAGCTGTGAAAGCGCAAGGAGCTCAATGCCTTTTGGCGCGTTTCGCGGCAGGCGAAAGCATCCGACCGGATCTGCAGGTCAGAAGCCTGCGACCGGTCAACATGCGCATCGTGAAAAGGATGGTTTCACCAGAGCAGGTCGTTCACCAGAGCAGGTCGTTCACCAGAGCAGGTCGCCGGCAATGAAGGCACGTGCCTCCGCAGAGGACGCGCCCGCAAAGAAGTGTTCGGCTGGCGCATCGTCGATCAGACGCCCGCGGTTGAGAAACAGGATGCGCTGGCTCAGCCGCCGTGCCTGACCAAGGTCATGGGTGGTCATCAGGATGGTCATGCCTTCAGTGGCAAGCGCGGCGATAACCTCTTCGATCTGCCGCGTTGCACCCGGGTCGAGCTGCGAGGAAGGCTCGTCGAGGAACAGCACCTCGGGCTCCAGCGCCCAGGCCCTGGCAATGGCGAGGCGCTGCTGCTCGCCGCCCGACATCAGCCGTGCCGGGCGGTCTGCCAGCGCCGCCAGCCCGAAACGGGCGAGAGCCGCATCTGCGCGCGACGGGGCATCGGCAATACCGGCTGCGCCCAGCGCATGCAGGATGTTGGCCCGGGCCGACCGGCGAAGCATTACCGGGCGCTGGAACACCATGGCATGGCGCCGTCGGCCCGGTTCAGACTGCCAGCGAACAGCGCCAGCGCTCGGCAGGAGCAACCCGTGACACAGCCGCAAGGTGAGGGACTTTCCCGCCCCATTCGGGCCAATAATCGCCGTAACCCCACCTTTGGGCAGCGTGAAACTGACAGAGGACAGCAACTGTTTGCCAGACGCGAAAAAGTTCAGATTTTCGATGACAAGCGGCAGGATCGAGACGATATCGCGCATTGCCATCACGCTGCGAACCGCGCCCGGACGCGGGTTGAACAACAAGCTGTCGCGTGGATGGCGAGGAAAAGAATGATTATTCTGACCTCCGATCCGATTGGTTGCGGCAGATTGTTCTTTGGAACCTTCAACGCGATCAAGCCAGTCACTGTGCACATATAAGGCCGAAGACGGAGAACGTCTGTACCGGCGCTTCGAAGTCCGGAAGCAGGCCTGTCCGTGGTCCTACATAACCAACCCGCAGAGTTTGAACGAAATCGGTGGGGGCGGCGCTGTACGCGGTGTCGGTCACAGGTGCGCGCCACAGCGCAGGGGGTGGCGTGTCATGGCGTCCTCGTGAGCAATCCAGACGAAGACAATAGCGGCTCTTGCGGGGAAAGCTCAATGGCTTTGGACAAGTTCGAAAATTGACAATCTTCGGATTATTTCTATATTCTGAATATATTGGGAAATTTGGAGGCGTCATGCGCTCATTCACGTCAGTCGAACTCGTTTCGGCCATCGACACCGTGAAGACGGCTGCGGCGCGAGAGCCTGTAGCCATCACCGAGCATCGCAAGCCGAAGTTCGTGCTAATGAGTTACGATGACTTCGAGCGGATGCGCGGCACGAAGGACCCGAACCGCGCCTACTATCTCAACGAAACACCCGATGCGGTTCTGGATATTCTGAAGGACGAGTTCGACGAATTGCTTGCTTCAGATCAGGCAAAGGTCCGCGCGAACGCGAGCGCCCCAGACCAACCCTAAGACGGAGCGACCGGCCTGCCGCGTCGTTCGAAGGCATGAACGCAGCCCCCCTTACATCGTCGCGCCAATCTGCCACGGCACGAACTCCGCGTCGCCATACCCCAGTTCCTCGGACTTCGAGCTCTCGCCGGACGCGATCCTCAGCATCAGCGCGAAAATCTCCCGGCCCTTGTCTTCAAGCCGCACACCGTCCAGCACATCGCCGCAGTTGATGTCCATGTCGTCGATCATGTGCTCGTAGACGGCCGTGTTGGTGGCGAGCTTGAACGAAGGCGTGGGCTTGCAGCCGTAGGCCGAGCCGCGCCCTGTTGTGAAGGCAAGGATGTTGGCACCGCCCGCCACCTGGCCTGTTGCCGCCACGGGGTCATAGCCCGGCGTGTCCATGTAGACGAAGCCGCGCGCCGTCACGGCTTCGGCGTAGTGATAGACGGCGCGCAGTGTCGTCGAGCCGCCCTTGGCCGCAGCCCCCAATGACTTTTCGAGGATGGTCGTCAGGCCGCCGGCCTTGTTGCCGGGCGATGGGTTGTTGTCCATGCTCATCTTGTTGCGGGCAGTGTAATCCTCCCACCACTTGATGATGCCAACGAGCTTTTCGCCCACTTCGGGCGTTGCGGCGCGGCAGGTCAGCAGGTGTTCGGCGCCGTAGATCTCCGGCGTCTCGGAGAGGATTGCCGTGCCGCCGTGTCTCACCAGAAGATCGACCGCGTGGCCCAGCGCCGGGTTGGCGGTGATGCCGGAATAGCCATCCGAGCCGCCGCATTGCAGCGCCAGACACAGCTCTGACGCCGACACCGTCTCGCGCTGCGCGGCGTTGACCACCGGCAGCATCGCCTTGATGGCTTCCACACCGGCAAGCACGGTTTTCTTTGTGCCGCCCACCTCCTGGATTGTCATGCTGCGGAAGGTGTCGCTCTCCGCAATGCCATAAGCCTCCTTCCAGCGGCCGATCTGGAAGCCCTCGCAGCCAAGCCCCACCATCACCACGCCGCCCATGTTGGGGTTGGTGGCATAGCCCCACTGCGTGCGCTTGAGCACATCATAACCCTCGCCGTGGATATCCAGCGCGCAGCCGCCACCGTGGACGAGCGGGATGACGCCGTCGATATTGGGGAAATCCGCAAGGATGCCCGAGCGTTCGATCTCCTTGGCCATGAAGGTGGCGACAGTGGCCGAGCAGTTCACGCTCGTGAGGATGCCGATGTAGTTGCGCGTGCCGGCGCGGCCATTCTGGCGGCGAAAGCCCTCGAAGGTGGCTTGTTCCGCAAGGGGCAGCACGTCCTCGGGTTGCGCATCCTCGGCGTGGCGATAATCACGCGCGAAGGCGGCGAAATCGCAGTTGTGGGTGTGGATATGTTCGCCGGGCACGATCTCGGCATGGGCAAAGCCAATGATCTGGCCGAACTTCAGGATCGGCTGGCCCTTGATGAGTTTCGCCATGGCCATCTTGTGTCCGCGCGGGATGCGGACGGCGGCCACGACGCCCTCGATCTGTTGGCCGATCTCGATGGGATCGACGGCCACCACGACGTTGTCGCTGGCGTGCAGGCGCAAATGCCGATTCCGCTTCACATGGACATTCATCTGGCGCGTCTCCCCTGATTTTTACCGCAGTTTAGCAGGGAGCGGGCGTTGGGGAACAGGGCTTCAAGCGCTCCACACCTCACCCGGCCGGAATGCACGGAAACGCTCAGGCGCGATGCCTGCCGCTTTCAGTGCAACCTCCAGCGCCTCCCGTGGCCGCTCGATGCCCTCGTTGGTCAGCTTGAACGTACCCCAGTGGTGGCCGATGGCCTCCTGCGCGCCCAGTTCCCCCATCACGCGCACGGCCTCTTCCGGGTTCATGTGCTGCTCCTTCATGAACCAGCGCGGTTCGTAGGCGCCGATGGGCAGCAGCGCGAGGCGGAAGCCGCCGTACTTTCGTTTCGCCTCGGGGAAGATCGAATTCTCGTCGTAGCCGGTGTCGCCGATGGCGTAGACAAAGCCGGCCGGCGTGCGGATGACGAAATTTGCCCAGAGCGCCATGAAACGGTCGCCCATGCCGCGTGCGGACCAGTGCAGCGTCGGCTCCAGCGTCACGGCCACGCTGTCTGAAAGCTGGATCGTCTCGCCCCAATCATGCGCCGTCGCGCGCGCCAGGACCGTGTCGGCGCTCCGCAGGATTGTGTCATTGCCCAGCGGCGCGACCATGCGTGCGCCCGGCCAGCGGGCGGCGATCCGCGCAAGTGTCACCACATCCAGATGGTCATAGTGATTGTGCGTCACGAACACAGCATCGATGCGGGGCAGATCGTCGAAGGCGATGCCCGGCGGCTGGAGGCGTTTCGGCCCCGCGAAGCTCACGGGGCTCGCCCGCTCCGACCAGACGGGATCGATGAGGATGTTGAGCCCGGCCGTCTGCACAAGATAGCTCGCATGACCCACCAGCGTAACGCGCAGGCCATCGACGACCGATGGCGGCTTGTCCTGGAAGGGGCTGGGATAGGCGGACGGCCAGCTTTCCTTGCCGCCGCCGAACTGCCACTTCAGCAGATCCATCCGTGACTTTTCCGCAAAATTGGAGCGGCCGGGGGAGAAAAACTTAACACCGTCGAAGTGATCGCTCACCGGCCCGGAATAATAGGGGTTCTTCCCGCTACGCGTCATGCCGAGCACGCCTCCCAAGCCCGCCAGGCCGAGCACGCCAATGCCGAAAGCCTTCAGAAATGATCGTCTTCTCATGGACGGGACATAGGGGCGGAAGGGCTTCCGGCCAAGGGCGGTTCGTTGGGAGCTCCCAACAAACCCGTGTTGCCGTCATTGCGAGGAACGAAGCAATCCAGCGCAACGTTTGCTGCTGACATAAGTGTTGAAGCGTGATTCAGGTCCGACGCCTGGATTGCTCCGCGCCCCGGAATGACGAAACTACTCCTTCTCGACGTTCCAGAACGCCATGACGCCCGGCACGATGGGCAGGCCCTTGATCTTCGCCGAATGCGCGACGGGCTGGAACCACTGGCCAAACGGCACATAGGGCACGAATTCATAGGCGCTTTCCTGCACCTCGATAGCGCGGGCCATGCGCTCGTCGTTGGTCTTGGCGGCGGCGAAGGCGTCGATCCTGGCCTGATGCGCCGCATCGCAGGGCCAGCCCGGCCAGGCGCGCTCGCAGGAGGCCTGCATCGGCACGTTGCCGACCGGGTCCATGGAGCCTGCACCGTTCCACCATGTCAGACCCAGATGCCAGCCGCCCTGTCCGGGCGCGGCCTTGTTGGCGCGGCGCTGCGCCATGGTGGCGAAATCCATCGACACCAGCTCGACGTTGACGCCGATGGAGCGCAGGTCCTGCGCCAGCAGCTGCGTTGCCGCCGAGAGGAAGCCGATGTCTGTCGGATGCAGGATAACGATGGGCTCGCCCTTGTAACCGGCTTCGGCCATCAGCGCTTTCGCCTTCGCCTTGTCCTTGCCGAACTCGGGCTTCGCGCCGGCGTTCGTTTCAAACGGCCCACCGCAGTTGAAGAAGGCGCGGCAGACCCGCCAGTTCTCCGGATCGCCGAACATGGCGCGCAGATACTGTTCCTGGTCGACGAGATAGAGCAGCGCCTGCCGCGCCTTCACGTTGTTGAAGGGCGCATGCAGGTGGTTCATGCGCATCATGCCCTGAAAGCCCAGCGCGTTCGTGGTGGTGAACTTCGCTCCCTTGGCTTTCAGGTCCGGGATGAGATCGGACGGCGGGTTCTCAAGATAATCCACTTCACCGTTGAGCAGTGCGAACACCGCTGACTGCGCATCGGGCATGATGCGCCATTCGATGCGGTCAACCTTCGCGATCTTGGCACCGGCAGAGCCTGACGACGGCTCGGAGCGCGGCA
>JBOFUS010000278.1:0-2946 GCA_051652685.1 Beijerinckiaceae bacterium | reverse complement strand
TGATGTGCATGAACTCGTAGCCGATGGTCGAGCAATAGGTCCGCTGGAGGATGTCGATCATTTCGCGGATCGTCGCGAACTCAAGACCCAGCACGCGGTCGATGAAGATTTTGCGATCCCAGTCAGCGTCCGTGAAGCCGTAGGTGGAGGGGTGCAGCTCCTCGTGGTCCTTCTTGGGCTCGATGCCGAGCGGATCGAGGTTGGCGAAGAGATGCCCGCGCATCCGGTAGGCGCGGATCATCATGAGGGCGCGGACCGAATCACGCGTGGCCTGCTGGATATCTGCGGCCGAGACCGCCGGCGCGCCAGCCTTGACGGCGACATCGGCCTTCTTCGCCAGCTTGTCGCCGACCACCTTCTCGACCACGCCCCAGTTGCCATCAAGCGCGCTGACCAGCTCTCCGTTGGCAGCAACCGGCCAATGGGCCTTCTTCCACGAGGGACCGGGCGTGACCTCGCCGGTCAGCTGTTCGAGATAGGTGGCGCTTTCGCCCGAGAAGGCGGAAAGATCGATGTTGGTGTCGCGGTCCATGGTTTCGAACCTTCTGTGGTTATCGCGGATGCCGGACGCCCATGGCGTAGGAGACGGCAATATTGGGGTTGAGCGGATTTGGAATGACGTCGCCCATCGAGGGACGCACCACGAGGTCAATGTCTTCCATCTGTATAGCGCCGAGCAAAATCTGCTCGCCGATGACCATGGCTCCGGCGAGGCACTGCCGGTTCGCGACTTTCAGCAAGATCGGACCAACGTAGGCGACGCGATGCCTGGAGCCATCCGCCACCACGATCTCGCGGCGGTCGATCTCCTCCAGGTCGAGCTGAAGGGCCACGTGTTGCGGGATGCACAGATGTAACGCCCCGCTGTCCACAAGAGCTTCGTGCTTGATTGGCGTCAGTTCCGGCTTCTTCAGATTTCCGAGCGTGAGTTCAGCGAACACCAGTCCCATCGATCATGCCTCCCCTGGCTTTAGCCTTTCAGCACTTCCACCAGCGTCTTGCCGAGACGCGCCGGCGAAGGCGAGACGCGGATGCCTGCGGCTTCCATCGCCGCGATCTTGTCTTCCGCGCCGCCCTTGCCACCGGAGATGATGGCACCGGCATGACCCATGCGGCGGCCGGGAGGAGCCGTGCGGCCGGCGATGAAACCAACCATCGGCTTCCTGCGGCCGCGCTTCGCCTCGTCCCTGATGAACTGGGCGGCTTCTTCCTCGGCAGACCCGCCGATCTCGCCGATCATGACGATGGATGTCGTGTTGTCGTCGGCCAGAAACAACTCCAGCATGTCGATGAACTCGGTACCTTTGACCGGATCGCCGCCGATGCCGACGGCCGTCGTCTGGCCAAGGCCCTCGCGGGTGGTCTGGAACACGGCCTCATAGGTCAAGGTGCCGGAGCGCGAGACGATGCCGACCGAGCCGGTCTTGAAGATGTTGCCCGGCATGATGCCGATCTTGCACTGGCCCGATGTCATCACGCCGGGGCAGTTCGGCCCGATGAGCCGCGACTTCGAGCCGACCAGCGCGCGCTTGACCTTGATCATGTCCTGCACCGGAATGCCTTCCGTGATGCAGACGATCAGCGGGATTTCCGCCTGCACGGCTTCAAGGATCGCATCGGCGGCACCTGGCGGCGGCACGTAGATCACCGAGGCATCAGCGCCCGTGGCTTCCTTCGCCTCGCTGACCGTATCGAAGACCGGCAGGCCGAGATGAATCGAACCGCCTTTGCCCGGCGACGTACCGCCGACCATTTTCGTGCCGTAGGCAATGGCCTGCTCCGAATGGAAGGTGCCGTTCTTGCCGGTAAAGCCCTGTGTGATGACCTTGGTATTGGCGTCGATAAGGATGGACATAGGTCAGGCAGCCTTCTTCACAGCATTGACAATCTTCTGCGCGGCATCATCCAGATCATCCGCCGAGATCACGTTCAGGCCGCTCTCGTTGATGATCTTCTTGCCAAGCTCGACGTTGGTGCCCTCAAGACGCACGACGAGCGGCACCTTGAGGCCCACTTCCTTCACCGCCGCCAGCACGCCCTCGGCAATGACATCACACTTCATGATGCCACCGAAGATGTTGACGAGGATGCCCTTCACAGCCGGATCCGCCGTGATGATCTTGAAGGCTGCCGTCACCTTTTCCTTGCTTGCGCCGCCACCCACATCGAGGAAATTTGCCGGCTCCATGCCGTAGAGCTTGATGATGTCCATGGTCGCCATAGCAAGGCCCGCGCCATTGACCATGCAGCCGATGGAACCATCCAGCGTGATGTAGGAGAGGTCATACTTCGACGCCTCGATCTCCTTCTCGTCTTCCTCCGACAGATCGCGCAGGGCGACCATGTCCGGATGGCGATAGAGCGCGTTGGAATCAAAGCCGATCTTGGCATCCAGCAGCTTGAGGTGACCGGCCTTGGTGATGATCAGCGGGTTCACCTCCAGCAGCGCCATGTCTTTCTCGACAAACGCCTTGTAGAGCTTCGTCACGACGTCCTCGGCCTCCTTGGCGAGGCTGCCGGTGAGGCCCAGCGTATTGGCAACGGTGCGGCCATGGTGCGGCATAATGCCCGACGCCGGATCGACCGAGAAAGTCACAATCTTTTCCGGTGTGTCATGGGCCACCTTCTCGATGTCCATGCCGCCCTCGGTCGACACCACGAAGGCGGTGCGGCCGGTCTCGCGGTCCACCAGCATCGACAGGTAGAACTCCTTCTCGATATCGGAACCATCCTCGATGTAGAGGCGGTTGACCTGCTTGCCGGCAGGGCCGGTCTGGATCGTCACCAGCGTGTTGCCCAACATGTCCTTCGCGTGCTTCTCCACCTCGTCGATGGAGAAGGCGAGACGCACGCCGCCCTTGGCTTCTGCCGGCAGTTCCTTGAACTTGCCCTTGCCGCGCCCGCCGGCGTGGATCTGGCTTTTCACCACATAGAGCGGACCGGGAA
>JBOFUS010000277.1:0-1877 GCA_051652685.1 Beijerinckiaceae bacterium | reverse complement strand
AACTACGCGCGTGTTGGCGAAAAGCTCGGCATCGACCTCGTCAGTGACCCCGACAGGGCTCTTGATCTCGGTGTAGCGACTGAAATCCTTGTGCGCGGGATGGTCGAGGGATGGTTCACCGGCCGCAAACTTGCCGATTATTTCACGGCGGGTCGCGCCGAGTGGCGCAACGCGCGGCGCATCGTCAATGGTCTGGATCAAGCGGCGTTGATCGCGGGTTACGCACAGACTTACTTCAGAGCGCTTGAAGCAGCATCAAGCGTCAGCGGCCTCGCTCCGCCGCCTCGCGCGCCAATCGCACCTCGGCGAGCACCTTCGCCGCCGCAGCCACGGCCTGCCCGGAGCCGTCGAACGCCGACGGCCCAAGCGCGATGAACTCGGCGTTGGTTTCCGCCAGTGGCCGAACGGCGTCGGCCGTTGGCGCATAGCCAATGCAAGGTGTGACGAAGACTTCTGCCCACCAGGTGCAGCGCTCGATCACTTTCTCGAGCGGCGGAACATAGCCATCCGCCTTGGGCTCGCCGAACATGAGATAGTCGATGTCGGCTTCTCCGGCTGTCATGGCATCGTGCCGGCTGGTAACGCCGGCGACACCGACAATGCGGTCCGGTTTCAGTGCCTCGGTCGCGGCCGGATAGCCGGCAACATCGGTAATATGGACACCGTCCACGCCGAGCCGCGCAACCTCACGCAGGTCGGCCGGTGGATCAATGAGCACGGCGGCACCCTTCGCCTGCGCCAGCGGGGCCAGCAACTGGATGATGCGCCGCACCTCACCTGCTTCGCTCGCGCCAAGCTTGAGGTGCACGCAGGCGATCTCGGCTGCGCCAAGTGCTGCCTCGAAAGCGGGGCGAAACGCATCGGCATCGGTGACGGGCGGTGTGATGAGGAAAAGACGTTGCGCGCTCATGGGCTCTCTCAATCAGAGTGACGGGCGGGGAGCAAGCGGACGATGAGGCTGGACATGCACGGTTTCGCGCGCAATTCTCTGTCCTGACAAATAGGGACCGGCGTTTGATGACCGGCCATCGGGAGAAAACACGCATGGCCTTTGACCGTCGTCTGTTTGCCGCCAGTGCCGCTGCGCTCATCGCTGGCCTCGCTGCCTCGCCATCCTTCGCCCAGACCGCCTGGCCCGGCGAGAAGGTTGTGACCATTGTGGTGCCTTTCGGCGCAGGCGGGACGACGGACCTGCTCGGTCGCACCTTGGCCGACCGGCTTGGGCAACGCCTTGGCCAGCGCTTCATCGTCGAGAACAAGGCGGGGGCCGGCGGCAACATCGGCGTGGCAAGTGTCGCGCGCGGACCCGCCGACGGCTACACGCTGACCATGGGCACGGTCTCGACCCATTCGATCAACCCCAACGTCTACAAGTCGATGCCCTTCGACCATGTGAAGGATTTCGCGCCGCTTTCGCTGGTGGCCATGGTGCCGAACATTCTGCTCGTGAACCCGGAACTGCCGGTGAAGACCGTGCCGGAATTGATCGCCTTCCTGAAGAAGGAGCCTGGCAAGTACTCCTACGGCTCATCGGGTGCCGGCACATCGATCCACCTTGCAGCCGAGCTGTTCAAGATCATGGCCGGGGTCGACATGGTGCATGTGCCCTATCGCTCCAGCGCGCAGATCACCCAGGATCTGCTGGGCGGCCAGATTCAGGTGACATTCGACAACATCACTGTCGCCTGGCCGCAGGTTCAGGCCGGCAAACTGCGTGCGCTGGCGACGGCCACGCCGGAGCGCATCGACGCCGACAGGAACATGCCGGCACTCTCCGAGTTCCTGCCGGGTTTTGCCGCCACCTCGTGGCACGGCCTCTTCGCGCCGGCCGCGACGCCCAAGCCCATCCTCGACAAGCTCTCGGCGGAAGTTCAGGC
>JBOFUS010000276.1:0-1279 GCA_051652685.1 Beijerinckiaceae bacterium | reverse complement strand
CCGGTCGGGGTCGACGATCTGGAAGATCACCGCGTTGACCTCCACGACCTGCCCCGGCGTTGCAGCGGCGGAGGCGATGACGCCATCGACAGGAGCCATCAGAACCTCCGGCTCGCGGCGCTGGGCGCGCTCCAGATTGGCCTTGCGGCTGTTGAGCCCCGTGAGTTCCAGTTCCGCATCCTCAATCTGCGAACGCGCCACCACGTTCGCGATGGGCCGCAGCCGCTCCAGCCGGCGCTGCACCAGCGTGATCTGCTGCTCAAGCTCGCGGGCCTGCTGCTGCTGGGTCGTGATGTCGGCGGAACTGATGGCGGGCTGCACCAACGCCAGCACGTCGCCCGCCTTGACCCGCTGTCCCAGCCGCGGAAACCCGCCGGGTGGTGGCGACAGGCGGCCGGTGACGGCGGTCTGCACCGCGCCGCTGGCCGAAGGATCGGGGATCACCCGGCCCGGCAACGCCACGGCGCGGCGGTGCTCCTCCGGCTTCGCCATGATGGTGCGCACGCCGAGGACGCGCTGGGTGGCCTTGGGCACGAAGACCGCGCCATCGGGGAAACGCTGCGCGAGATCGACGGAGGATTGCGGGGACGTCGTAGCCGGCGGGCTTTCGGCAAGGGCTGGCGGCGATGCAGCCAGCAGGACAAGCAGGCCGGCGGCCAGGAGAATGCCGGCCGCAGTGGAAGGTTTGCGACGGCGTGCAACGACCATGCCGATGAGAAAGCCGCCCAGCGCCACGACGGGCAACGTTGGGTCATAGGCTGCAACACGCTCGCGCAGACCTTTGGCGATGGCGCTCGCGATGAAGTACGAGGACTGCGCAACGGGCGCGGCGATGCTTTCCGCAGGCACCTGCAATTGCCCCGTGAGAACATCGATTTCGGCTCCGGCCGTAACGGTGATGATCAGGTCATGGGCTTCGCCCGGCTTGGCCCATCCGGCGTCCAGCGCGAATGTCCCGTCCAGATTACGGGATGCCTTCACCGTTCCTGCCGGCGTCTCGACCTCGATCTCGGCATCGGCGACCGGCTCGTTGGTGATGAACCGGTCGACGAACAGCGTCAGCTTGCCGCCACGCAGGACGCCGATCAACTCAAAGATGTCCGACGACGCATCGATACGCGGCGCGATGGTGGTGGAGACGGGAGTAGGCGGCGCGCCATGGTCGTGCCCCTCATGGGCAGACGCCGATGGCGCAGCCAGCCAGGCGATGAAAAAGAGCGCGAGAAGGCGATGAAGCATGTGGACGTCCGGAACCGGGCCGATTCCGCCCGTCAGTTCC
>JBOFUS010000275.1:0-11313 GCA_051652685.1 Beijerinckiaceae bacterium | reverse complement strand
CCCTGCGCGCGGCCCTTGGCGCTTTCGGCTCCGATGCACGGCTTGTGGTAGCCGAGCTCGTGCCTGCCGTGGTCGCGTGGGCACGCGGGCCGATGGCCGAAGTCTTCGCCGGCTGCCTCGATGATCGCCGCGTCGAGGTTCGTGTCGGTGACGTTGGCGCGATCATGGCCGGGAAGGCCGCCCAGTTCGATGCCATCTTGCTGGATGTCGACAATGGCCCCGATGGCCTGACGCGCGCAGGCAATGACGTGCTCTATACGGTCAAGGGGCTCGCCATGGCGCAGCGCGCGCTGAAACCCGGCGGCTTGCTGATTGTCTGGTCAGCCTATCCGGACGAGCGTTTCGCCACACGGCTTTTCAAAGCCGGCTATGCAGTCGATGAAGTCAGGGTGAAGGCGCACCGCGGCAAGCGCGGCGCGCGTCATGTACTCTGGCTGGCGACGCGGCCCTGAACTTTCTGTTCGACGCCCTCACACTGAGCCTGTCGAAGGGGCCAACTCTACCGGTCCTCCGAAAATCCTGACCCTTCGACAAGCTCGGGGTGAGGATTTTCAGGAAGGTTCCAAGCTGCTGCAGCTGTATCAGACCGCGAGGCCCAGCCCGATGAGGTGATCTGCGCCGGCGCGGACCTCTTCCTTCCGGCGCAATTCCAGGATCAGGCGGGGATTGCTGTTCAGCCGCGCCAGAGCGCGGAAAACGGAGGTCCAGGCAATGTTGCCCTCGCCCGGCGCCCAGTGGCGATCCGCGAAACCGTCCGTGTCCTGGAGGTGGACGTGGTGCAGCATGTCTCCGGCGGCATGGACATAGTAGTCGACCGGCGGCGCGCCGGTGGAGCCATAGGCATAGTTGGCGTGGCCTGTGTCGATGGAGACGCGGACACTGTCGCTGTTGAAGGAACGCGCGAGTTCGACGCGGGAATGCGCGTCCTTGTCCTCGATATTCTCGATGACCAGCACACATCCGATATCCTCGGCCTGCTTGACGGCGTCCTTCAGCGTCTCGTGGCTGCGGGCGATCACGTCGGCGCGGGCACCGGGATTGTCGTCAAGGTTGTTGTAGTCCCAGGTCGTGTAGGGCGAGTGGATGACCATTTGCGTCGCGCCGAGATAGGCACAAACGTCGAGGCACTGGCGCATGCGCTTCTTCACGATGTCGCGCACGTCCGGGTCTTTCGATGCGATAGTGAAGCCCCAGAACGGGCCATGCAGGCCCAGCCGGCCGCGATAGCCGTCGAGTTCCGTCCTGATCTGGTCAGCAACGGTTTTCCAGTCGCCGTTCAGGGCCTCGGCGAAGAAAAAGTCCTGCAACTCCAGATCGCGCTGGCTCTCAAGGATCCAGTCACGGTGCATGCGCAGACCTGACAGCGGAACGGCAACGCCGAGCACGGGAAGGGAAGGCGATGGTGCGGTCATGGGAAGTCTCGCAATCAGGAATGGGGCAGGGGAGGAACGGCCGGAAAAAGGCGCTTTCTCCACAAACCATCTGTGTGACGTGCGCATGAAGAAAAGCGCGCAGCCTCGACTGTCATGAACCTGTAGCGCTTCGGCCGCACTGCGCTCCCATCGGCAACAGACGGGATCACGGCGTGGCGGGCATCGAGGCCATCGGCATCAGAAAAGCGTTCGGCGCCACACGCGTGCTGAACGGCGTCGATCTGTCGGTGCCCGAGGGCCGCTTCGTGTCGCTCGTCGGTCCCTCCGGTTGCGGCAAGACCACCCTGATGCGCATCGTTGCTGGCCTTGAAACCCCGACAGCCGGTGCCGTCCACATCGACGGGCGCGACGTGACCGGCATCCGCGCGGCGGACCGCGATGTGGCCATGGTGTTCCAGAACTACGCGCTCTATCCGCACCTCACCGTGGCACAGAACCTCGCTGTCCCGTTGGTCATGCGCCGGCTCACGACCGCCGAGCGCCTGCCCCTCATCGGCCGGTATCTCGGCGAGGCAAAGGCCAAGTACGCGGCCATCGCGCGCGAAACGCAGCAAACCGCCGAGATGCTGGCCATCGGCCATCTGATGCAACGCAAGCCGGCGCAGCTCTCCGGCGGGCAGCGCCAGCGCGTGGCGCTCGGCCGCGCCATCGTCCGGCATCCCCGCGTGTTTCTCATGGACGAGCCGCTGTCCAATCTGGATGCCGCGCTTCGTGTGCAGATGCGCACCGAGATCGTGGCGCTGCACAAGCGTGTCGGTGCCTCGACCGTCTACGTCACGCACGATCAGTCCGAGGCGATGACGATGTCGGACGAAGTGGCCGTGATGATGGACGGCGATATCCTCCAGTTCGGCACGCCGGAAGACATCTACACCAACCCCGCTGACCTGCGGGTCGCGGCTTTCGTCGGCTCGCCGCGCATCAACACATTGGCCGCAGAAGCGGGCGCTGACGGCCGTGTGCGCGTGGGTGAGGCGGATACGGGCGTGCGAGCCGCACTCTCCGGACCGGTGACGCTCGCAGTGCGCCCCGAAGATCTCTTGCCTGCCCGCACCGGCATCGCCGCGCGGGTCGAACTGGTCGAGTATCTCGGCGACTGTATTCTCGTGCATGCCCGCAGCCTCGCTGGCGGCGAGGCGTTGATTGCGCGGCTGCCGGCGGCGGAGCGTTCGGCAATCTCGGGCGAGTCGGTCCATTTTTCGGTTCAGCCCGAAAAGGCGCTGCTGTTTGACGCCGCTGGCAAGCGCGTCCGTGGTGCGGCACAGGCGCGACAGGCAGCCCATGGCTGACATCGCTCTTGCTCCTTCCGCGCCCGTGGTTCGGCGCTCGATATCGGCGCAGGATCGTTTCGCCGGCTGGCTGATGGTCGCCCCGGCCGCACTCGCCTATCTGCTGATGATTCTTATCCCGACGGTGGCGGTGCTGCTTCTGGCCTTCACTGACTACGAGTTCGGCGCGCCAAGCTTCCGCTGGATCGGCTTCGGCAATTTCGCAGACATGCTGTCTGACCGCACCTTCCGCGCCTCCATTGCCAACACGGCCGCTTACACGCTCATCGTTGCGCCGCTCTCCATCGGGCTGGCGCTGCTGCTGGCCATCATGATCGAGGCGGGCACGCGGGGACGTGCCACTTTCCGGGCCATCTTCTTCCTGCCGGTAGTCTCGCTGACCGTCGCAATGGCGACCGCCTGGCAATATCTGCTGCATCCCACCATTGGACCGATCAACGCCGTGTTGCGGTCGCTTGGCCTCGGCACGCCGAACTGGCTGGGCTCGTCGGACTGGGTGATGGTGTCGCTGGGCATCATCGGCGTCTGGGACAATGTCGGCTTCAACCTCGTGCTGTTTCTCGCCGGCCTGACCGCGATCCCCCGCGAGCTCTATGCCGCTGCCGAAATCGACGGCGCGAAGAGCCAATGGGCGCGCTTTCGCCTCGTCACCTGGCCGATGCTGGGGCCGACGCTGCTCTTCGTCGTGGTCATCACCATGACCCGCGTCATACGCGTCTTCGACACGGTACGCACGCTCACCCAGGGCGGGCCGAACATGGCGTCGGAGGTGTTGCTGCACACCATCTATCAGGAAGGCTTTCACTATTTCCGCTTCGGCTATTCCGCCGCGATCACGCTGGTGTTCCTGGCTGTGGTCCTTGTCCTTGTCCTCATCCAGACGCGCCTGATCGAGCGGCGCGTGCATTACGGATGATGCGATGAACGACGCCGATCGCCCCATTGTTCAGGACCTGCCGCGCCTGCTGATCCTTGGCTTCATCGCCGCACTGATGCTTGCACCCTATATCTGGATGATCTCCGTCTCGCTGAAGCCGCAGGACGAGGTGTTCAAGGCCTCGCTCTCGCTGATCCCCACGCGTTTCGCCATCATCGAGAACTACGGCAAGGTGCTGGCGACCGTGCCGGTGCTGTCGTTCCTGATCAACGGCATCATCGTCTGCGCGGGCATCCTGATCCTGCAGCTGATGTTCGCCATTCCGGCCGCCTATGCGCTGGCGAAGCTGAATTTCCGTGGCCGCGAGATCGTCTTCGGCTTCGTCATGCTGGGGCTTTTGGTGCCCTACCAGACGACAGCACTGCCGCTCTACATCGGCTTCCACAAGGCGGGGCTGCTCGACACCTACGGCGCGCTGATCCTGCCGTTTACCTGCTCGGTCTTCGCGATCTTCCTGTTCCGGCAGTTCTTCAAGGCAATCCCCGACGATCTCATCAACGCGGCCCGCATCGACGGCATGGGCGAGTTCTCCATCGTCTGGCGCGTCGTGGTTCCCAACGCCTGGCCGGCGGCCACGGCCTTCGCCATCTTCTCGGTTGTTGCCCACTGGAACGACCTCTTCTGGCCGCTTGTCGCTGTGCAGAAGGGCAGTCTTTACACGCCTGCCATGGGAATTCTCGCCTTCCGATCCGTCGAGGCCGGCGAGGACTACGGCGCGCTGATGGCAGCGGCGCTGCTGCTGACCGCACCACTCGTTCTTGCGTTCCTGTTCGCCCAGCGTCGCTTCATCGAGGGCATCACCATGACCGGGCTCAAGGGTTGAGCCGGTCCCAACTGCATCTGACAAGGAGAGATAACATGTCCATGACCATGAACCGCCGCCACAGCCTGGCGCTGATGGGCGGCGCGGCCGCCACCATCGCGATGCCTTCGGTCGTCCGTGCCCAGGCGGTCGAGATCAGCGTTCACTACTCGATGCCCGCGATCTTCAAGGAAGCGCAGGACGCCGTGATGGCCGCCTTCTCGGCGAAGCATCCGGAAGTGAAGGCCACCTACGTTAACCCGACGCCGACCTATGAGGACGGCGCGCAGCTGTTGCTGCGTAACGCCACCACCGGCCAGATGCCGGACGTGTCGTTCCAGGGTCTCAACCGCCTGCGCATGTTCGCCGAGCGCGGCATCGCTGTCGATCTCGCACCCCTTCTGGCCAAGGAAGGCGATCCGGCGAAGCTTGGCTACTCCAAGGCGCTGCTCGGCCTCGGCTTCCATGCCAAGGTGCAGTGCGGTCTTGCTTTCGCCACGTCGAACCCGATCAGCTACTACAACATGGACCTGCTGAAGAAGGCCGGCATCACCGACGCGGGCTTCCCCGCCAGCTGGGACAAGGTGATCGACAATTCTAAGAAGGTGAAGGCACTCGGCGACGGCAACGAGGGCATGTTCTTCCGCTGGCCGGGCGATGACTGGATGTTCTCGGCGCTGCTTTATGGCCATGGCGGCCGCATGCTGAACGAAGCCGAGACGGATGTGGCCTTCAACGGTGCGGAAGGCCTCGCGGCCCTCAAGCTGCTGGAGCGCATGGTCAAGGAAGGCGGCATGCCCAACTACGCCGGCACGTCTGACCTTCAGGCGTTTGCGGCCGGCAAGCTCGGCCAGATGTTCCGCACGACGGCGCAGGTTGCCTCGATTTCGAAGTCGGTGGGCAGCAACTTCCAGCTCCAGACCTCGCTGATGCCCGTCATCGATCCGGTCAAGGGTCGCCTGCCGACCGGTGGTGCCGGTGGCTTGATCACCACGAAGGATGCCGCCAAGCAGGAAGCAGCCTGGAAGTTCCTCAAGTTCGCGACGTCAGCCGAAGGCACGACGCTGATGGCCAAGAACACGGGTTATGTGCCTTGCAACCAGCTTGCCATCGACGATCCGTCCTATCTGGCGGACTTCTACAAGGCGAACCCGCTGTTCCAGGCGGCGACGAAGCAGGTGCATCTGATGATCCCGTGGTACGCCTTCCCGGGCCAGAACTCGGTGCGCGTCACGCAGGTGATGGTCGACAACCTCGCCCGCATCATCGAGCAGAAGGCGACACCCGAGCAGGTGCTGGCCGACATGGCCAATGAGGTTCGTCGCCTGATCCCGCGTCAGGGCTGACCGCTTCTTTTGACCGCGCCGCTTCCCGTGATTGGGGCAAGGCGCAACTGATACCTGAAGGCCCTCGACCGTTCCCGACAAACGGCTCGGGGGCCTTTCGTTTGACCTGTGCCGCCACGCGGTGGCTTATCCCGCGTTGCGGTACGCTTTCGGTGAGAGAACCGTCTGGATGATGATGGAGATGTCCATCAGGATCGACCAGTTGTCGATGTAGTGCAGGTCATGCTCGACGCGTGACCGCATCTTTTCGTCCGTCGAGGTTTCGCCCCGGAAACCGTTGACCTGCGCCCAACCGGTAATGCCCGGCTTGACGTTGTGGCGGCGGGCATACAGCGCGATGCGACGCTCGTACTCATGGTCGTGGGCGAGCGCATGCGGACGGGGTCCGACGAGCGACATGTTGCCAAGAAGCACGTTGATCAGCTGCGGCAGTTCGTCGAGATTCCACTTCCGCAGGATGCGGCCAACGCGTGTGATGCGCGGATCATTGGCCGAGGCCTGGCGCACGACCACGCCATCGTCCATTGTCGACATGGTGCGGAACTTCCAGATGCGGAACGGCTGCTGGTTGAAGCCATAGCGGCGCTGGCGGAAGAACACGGGGCCGCTGCTATCGAGCTTGATCGCGACGGCGACGAGGGCGAAGACCGGCGCGAGAAGCACGAGCGCCACAAGCCCGGTGACGGTATCGAAAACCCGCTTCACCGCGACGTCGCCCAGCGAAAGCGGACGGCGGACAACCTGCACGCTCGATACGGTTCCAATGCGGGCGATGCGCAGATCGCTGAACCGATCCAGCAATGGTTCCGATCCCAGATGGATTGACGCGGGCAGGGTCATGAAGTGATCGATCGCCTGATCGATCGTCTGCTTCTTGCCCCAGCCGAACAGGATAAAAATGTCGTCAGGCCCGGCGATGCGGGCACGCTGAACGGCCTCGTCCAGCATGGTGCCGCTCTCCTCGCGCTCTGGCAGGATGGCCACGCCGGCGATCTCCATGCCAAGATTCCAGGGTTGATGGCGGGTCGCGAAGTCCGTCACTTCCTTTTCGGTGCCAACGAGGAAGATCCGGCGCGCCTGGATGAGGCCGGTCTTGCTGGCGATCTGCACCATGCGAACGGCCATGTGCCGCATGCCGACCAGCGCGAGGAATCCACTGAGATAGAAGATCACGACTGTGCCACGCGAAAAGACCATGCTGGTCTTGGTCATGAAGCCAAGCACAATGGCCGCGACGAAGGCGACGTTCCAGATGTGGAACAGGCGGCGCGCGTAGCCTTTGGCATCCAGATAGTTCGCGACCGCATAGTCCTGGCGGGCGACACCGGGCGTAAGCACGAACAACGCGATCGCGACGCCGAGCTGGGCCAGATATTCGATGGTTGGCTCCTCGCCGAGTGCTGCGAGATGGTAGAGCCAACCGCTGGCAAAGGCGCAGACAATGATGGTCAGCGCTTCCGTCAATGCGAGCCCGGCGCCCAGCAGGATGCGCGAGCGCGCCACGTGCGCGCGACCCCGCGATACGGTTTGCCCCGTGGAAAGCCTTCCGGCGGTTACGCCGAAAACCTCAGTGCTATGCCCCAACATCTGTCAGCCCGTCCCATTCCGGCACGCACTTCACCGCGAATTCGCAATGCCTGTGGTGTCGGACAGCGAGATTGCAACGCCTGTGCCGCCTGCGACATTCCCGTCCGGGCGAAACCTCTAACGGCGTTTAGAATAAATTAACCAGACAGAGAAGTGCCTCAGCCGCATGGCTGGTATCATAGTTGGTATACGACTGAACGATCAGGGGTGATCGTTGGTCCTCAGTCCTTGGCGCGCTCGACGTAGGAGCCATCCGAGGTCATCACCACAATACGCGTGCCGGTGGCGACATGGGGCGGAACGGTGGTGCGCACGCCATTGGACAGGATGGCGGGCTTGTAGGACGACGATGCCGTCTGTCCCTTGTTGGCCGGTTCGGTCTCGACAACTTCCAGAATGACTTTCTGGGGAATTTCGATGGCGACGGCGTTCTCTTCGAAAACAGCGAGCTGAACAATCATGTTCTCAAGCAGGTAGGGTGCGACATCGCCGATCACGCTGGCATTCACCTGAAGCTGGTCGAAATTCTCCTGGTTCATGAAGTGAAAGCCATCGTCGTCCTTGTAGAGGAACTGGTAGTCACGCGTGTCGAGCTCGGCTCTCTCCACCGTCTCGGTGGTGCGGAAGCGGACGGAGACCTTCACGCCGTCACCGATGCGGCGCATGTCAAGCTGCGTCACGGGTGTGCCCTTGCCGGGGTGGATGTTGTCGGCAGTCATGACGGTATGCAGGCGGCCGTCCATGTCAACGACGTTGCCCCGGCGGAGCGAGCTGGCGATAACCTTGACCATTGTCTGTCCCTGACGTGTAAACACGGGCGCTCGCCCGTGGAAAACATGAAATCCGTGGGCGACGCTCTGACAGGTTCGGCAGGGGATGGAAAGCCCCGCGCCGGCGTTTTCGGGAGGTCTGATGTCGCCTGGCTCGCCCTGGTGGGAAAAGCGCCGCCATGCTGCGCGCCGGCCGCGGCTCGAAGCGCGCGGGCGGATCAAGGCAGCAATCCGGGCGCATTTCGAAGCGCAGGATTTCACCGAAGTGGAATGCGGGCAGCTTCAGGTTTCGCCTGGCAACGAGACGCATCTGCACGCCTTCCGAACCGAAGCGCTGACCACTGACGGCGTGGCGCGGACGCTCTATCTTCACACTTCACCCGAATTTGCAGCAAAGAAGCTGCTTTCCGCCGGCGAGACGCGCATCTTCGATTTTGCGCGCGTCTTCCGGAACCGCGAAAGAGGCAGGCTGCACAGCCCCGAATTCACGATGCTGGAATGGTATCGGGCGAACGAGACCTATGACAGCCTGATGGCGGATTGCACTGGACTTCTGGCTCTGGCGGCGGAAACGGGCGGTTGCGCGAAATGGACTTTCCGGGGCAGGAGCATCGACCCGCGCCTTGCGCCGGAACACCTGACACTGGCTGAGGCCTTTGACCGGTACGCCCGTATCGATCTGCTCTCGACGTTTGATCAAGGCGAGACAGATCGCGGGGCGTTGGCGGCGGCGGCGCGCGCGGCTGGCGTGAGGGTTGCCGCTGACGATACGTGGTCCGATGTTTTCACGCGTGTCCTTCTCGAGAAGGTCGAGCCGATGATCGGGAACGGACGCGCCACCTTGCTTACAGAGTACCCCATTCCCGAGGCGGCGCTTGCCCGCCCCAAACCCGGCGAGCCCCGTATCGCGGAACGGTTCGAACTTTACGCCTGTGGAGTCGAACTCGCCAACGCCTTCGGCGAGTTGACGGACGCAGGTGAACAGCGTCGGCGTTTTCTGGCCGACATGGCGTTGAAACAGGCGATCTATCAAGAGAGCTACCCGTTGGACGAAGATTTCCTCATGGCACTGGCCGACATGCCGGACGCCTGCGGCGCAGCACTGGGCTTTGACCGACTGGTCATGCTGGCGACCGGGGCGGAGAGCATCGATGACGTGCTCTGGACCCCGGTCCCCTGAATGTCGCGCGACTGGCCGGAACATTCCGTCCCATGGCCGCGTCAAACGCCATGCGCGTTGAGAAAGCGAAAGTCTGCCAGCATCTCAACACCCCGCGCCACGCGCAGCACGGTATCCTCCCGCCGGTGGGGTGCAACAATCTGCAGACCGACAGGCAATCCGTCAGGAGCCAGACCCACCGGCACGCTGGCCGCCGGCTGTCCCGACACGTTGAACGGCCAGGTGTAGGGCGACCAGCCGAACCATTCGTTGCCGAAGGATCCGTCGGCTGGAACCTCAAGGCCTGCCGTGATGGCCGTGACCGGCATTGTCGGCGTCAGAAGTGCGTCGTGGTTCTCGTGAAAGCGCCGCATGTGGTCGTGGAGAGCGGCGCGATCCGCCATGGCGCGCATCACGTCGGTGGCATGAAGCTTACGGCCTGCTTCCGCACAACGGCGGAATCCTTCATCGATCCCGCCATGCGCGTCGGCCGGTATATCGGCCAGAATGGCGGCGCAGGCGGCATTCCACAGCGTGATCAGCGGCCTCCACGCCAGCTCTCGCGGAAAGCCGGGGTCTGCCTCCACCACTGTCGCGCCAAACTCGGTCAGGCGTCGCGCCACTGATTCGCAGATCATGCGAACGGACGGGTCGAGTTGCTGCACGTAACCGAGCGTCGGGCTCCACGCCAGGCGCAGGCCACGCAGCCCGCGCGCCAGCGGTTCGGCATAGTCAATGGCGTCGCGGCCGTCGTGGAACGGGTCGCGCGCGTCGGGTCGTGCCAGGATCGACAGCATCGCCGCCCCGTCAGCAACACGCCGCGTGATTGGCCCCAGCCGTGCCAGCAATCCGAAAGGCGAGGCCGGCCAGGCCGGAACGCGGCCGACTGTCGGCATGATGCCGAACAGCCCGCTCCAGGAGGCGGGAATGCGGATTGATCCGGCCCCGTCGGTGCCGATGTGGAAGTGGCCGATACCAAGCGCAGCCGCCACCGCCGCGCCTCCCGAGGACCCTCCGGGGGTGCGGGATGGATCGAACGGATTTCGGGTAATGCCATGCAGGTGTGAATGCGTGACGCCTATCCAGCCAAACTCAGGCATGGTTGTCTGTCCAATCAGCACGCAGCCAGCGGCGCGCAGGTTGCCGACGATGGGTGCATCCCCGGCAGCCGGTGTGTCTGGCAAGGCCCGTGAACCCCGCCTTGCCGGCCAGCCGCGCGTCGCGATGTTCGATTTGACGGTCGCGACGATGCCGTCCGCTGCCGACAGCGGCTCGCCCGCGCGCCAGCGTCGTGCGGATTCTTCCGCCGCAACACGCGCGGCTGCTTCATCGACAAGCGTGAAGGCGTTGAAAGCTGGTTCATGGCGCTTGATCTTGGCCAATGCGTCGTCCAGCACATCGACTGGCGAAAAGCCACCTCGCTGGTAGGCCAAAGTCACGTCCGCCACGGAGAGGGCTGCAAAATCCGTCATGGTTCGCCTCGTTCAAGGGTGTGCGATTGCGTTTCTGGTTGAGCTGTCGTGAGACGATCAGACGCTGTCCGCAAGGAGGCGAGTGAAACAACGACAAGAGGACGCGTTGTTACCGTGACGAGAACGATCATTGATGCGAGCGAAGCGGGCGAATGGCTCGCTGCGATGATTGGACAAGCTGACCTTCTGCTCGGCTTCACGGGAGCAGGGATCTCGACCGAGTGCGGCGTGCCCGACTTCCGCTCGCCGGGCAGCCCGTGGATGGTCAACAAGCCGATCCCATTCGATGCTTTCGTTGCCAGCGCAGAGGTGCGGCGCGAAGCCTGGCGACGCAAGTTCGCGATGGACGATCATTATGCGGGCGCCCAACCGGGGAGGGGGCACAAGGCACTTGCTGGCTGGCATGCGGCCGGAAGGATGCCCCTGCTGGTGACGCAGAATATCGATGGTCTCCATGAGGCCGCAGGCATGCCTTCTGACGCCATCATCGAATTGCATGGCAATGGCGGCTATGCCCG
>JBOFUS010000274.1:0-3355 GCA_051652685.1 Beijerinckiaceae bacterium | reverse complement strand
CCCTCGTGGGTGCCGGAGATTTTGTCCTCAGGCTGTCGATGCGTTCGCGCTCCCGCTTGAATTCCGCCAGCATACGTCCGTCGAGCTCGCGCCCCCTCGGGATGCGGATGCGCAGCGGGTCCACGTACCGATCGTTCGCAATCACCTCGTAGTGGAGGTGCGGTCCAGTCGAAAGCCCGGTATTGCCAAGGTAGCCGATGACCGCGCCCTGTCGGACACGGCTGCCGGGTTGGATGCTGCGGGCGAAGCCGGACATGTGGCTGTAGGTCGTGACGTAGCCGTTGGCGTGCTGGATCTCGATCCGCTTGCCGTAGCCTGAGTCCCAGCCCGCCTTGATCACGACACCATTGCCCGCCGCCATGATCGGCGTACCGATCCGGTTGGCGTAATCGACACCCGTATGCATCTTGGAATAGCCGAGCACGGGGTGGCGGCGCATGCCGAAGCCGGAGCGTAGCTGGGCCTCAACGATTGGTTTGCGCATCAGGAACTTCTTGGCGGAGCGGCCGTTTTCGTCGAAATAGTCGACACTCGCGTCATCCGGATTGACGAAGCGGTAGTACTGCTTGGTCTCGCCTGCGGCCGAAAGGGCGACGTAGAGCACCTCGCGGCTTTCGTCCTCATCGTCCGTGTAGAACATGTCGAGCGAATCGCCGCCGCTGGCCGAGCGCTGGAAGTCCGTGTCGCTGTCGGCCGAAAGGATCCGGATGACATCGTCGACGATGGCGCGGGGAACGTCGTTCTTCAGCGCCGTTTCATAAATAGAGTTGTAGAGCGCAAGGCCGGTGTTGCCGTCATCGTCGTCGTCATCGTCGCCGGTTTGAGGCTGGTCAGCAGCCGGCGGGGCGACGGAGACATAGGCCTCGCGATCCGTCAATGCGGCGATGGCGTCCAGTTTGTCGTCGCCATAGATCATGACGCGCAGCAGCTGGGGTGGGCCGCCGATGGCAAGCGGCGCAAAGAGGAGCCGGACGCGTTGGCCCTCGACCACGTTTGGCTGCTTCAGAGCGACCACGATGGCGCGGGCCTGCGTCTGGGTTGCGCCCTGTGCACGAAGGACTTGCTCGAGTGTCTGTCCCCGGGCCACCGTGACGATGCGCTCGTCGTTCAGCTGTTCGGCCTTGGCGGCGTCAAGCTTGGGAACGATACTGACATTCTCCTCAACCATCCGAACAACGATCTGGGAAAAAGGCGAAGTTGCGGGGGCATAGGCGATCGCGCCGCCATTGAAGAGAGGTGCCTGCATGGTGCGGGCGAGAAGCATCTGTGCAGGAATCGTCGGCACCTGGCGGCGTGGAATCGCGCCCGTCTCACGCACCTGTGCTGTGACCTCCGACTGGCTGAGTTCGCTGGCTGCAAAGCCGGCCGCGAATGTAGCGAGTTCCGAGGTCGTCAGCGCGACTTCCGCCTCCGGATCGTCAGCCGACGCGGGTGGCGCTGCCTCGAATCCGCGGTCAGAACCCGCATCGGTCAACAGCTTGAGTGGATTGAAGGGCGGGATATCCTCCTGATAGGCTCCACCCAACAGTGCAAGCGGCGCGGCAAGTCTCGCGAAAGCCTTGATCTTGATCACCTCACGACCTCCGGCCTTGACGGTCGTCGGTGTCTTGAATGTCTGACGCGCCGAACTGAGGTCAGCGCTCCGGATCAGCCTGTCGCCTTTTCTTGCGGCAATGTTCTGCCGCTCGACAGCCTGGGCCGAACCCTTGGCGGCAGCGGCGAGTTGAGGCCGACGGACAATGTTGCGCTCGCCATCGTGGACGCCAAACACAGCCGCCCCCATAAGGCCCATCCCAAAAAGACCCGTGGATACCGTTGCAAGGAGCCAGCGCTTGCTGACGTTGCGGCGGTCGTCCATCGCATGGCGGCGCCCTCCAAGATCAATAGGTGGTTCGTTGCCGAGCTCGACAGGGTCACCGGCGCGGTCATGGCGTATGGCGGGCATGGGACTCCGATAGGGGCGTCGTATGACTGACATATAAAGCGGGAATGCATGATGTGGAAAGCCCACAGTCAAACGGGCGATTCGTCGGCGTTTCTGAGGCAAAACCCGAAAGGTTTTCCTGTTCCCCGGCTTTTCCGAAAAAAATCAAAAAACTTTGGCGAGCTGTGTTGACAGGTCGGAATAGCCGGCGGTATAAGCCGGCATCGCTGAGGCGCTGTTTACCGGCGCCCCGAAAAACTTCTTCTCTCAGTGTAGAGTAGAGTTCACCACCCGGTCTCCGGGCTCGAACATGTTTTTCGTTGCTGTTTGTCAGGTTAAAGACAGGAAAGAGAAACGTAGGCGGCGAGGTCCTTGCGGATTGCCTTAGGGCAATCGAAAGAACTTCGGTGGCGCTGCGTTTCTAAGAGTACTCAAACTTCGCGAAAGCGTTGTTTGTGTAACTCCGTCAATATGCAGTGACCGAGCCGACAATCTTTCAAGTCCAACTTGAGAGTTTGATCCTGGCTCAGAACGAACGCTGGCGGCAGGCTTAACACATGCAAGTCGAACGCACCGCAAGGTGAGTGGCAGACGGGTGAGTAACACGTGGGAACGTCCCCTTCGGTTCGGAATAACTCAGGGAAACTTGAGCTAATACCGGATACGACCGAGAGGTGAAAGATTTATCGCCGAAGGATCGGCCCGCGTCTGATTAGCTAGTTGGTGTGGTAACGGCTCACCAAGGCGACGATCAGTAGCTGGTCTGAGAGGATGATCAGCCACACTGGGACTGAGACACGGCCCAGACTCCTACGGGAGGCAGCAGTGGGGAATATTGGACAATGGGCGCAAGCCTGATCCAGCCATGCCGCGTGAGTGATGAAGGCCTTAGGGTTGTAAAGCTCTTTTACCAGGGAAGATAATGACTGTACCTGGAGAATAAGCCCCGGCTAACTTCGTGCCAGCAGCCGCGGTAATACGAAGGGGGCTAGCGTTGTTCGGAATCACTGGGCGTAAAGCGCACGTAGGCGGACTTTTAAGTCAGGGGTGAAAGCCTGAGGCTCAACCTCAGAATTGCCCTTGATACTGGGAGTCTTGAGTATGGTAGAGGTCGGTGGAACAGCAAGTGTAGAGGTGAAATTCGTAGATATTTGCTAGAACACCAGTGGCGAAGGCGGCCGACTGGACCATAACTGACGCTGAGGTGCGAAAGCGTGGGGAGCAAACAGGATTAGATACCCTGGTAGTCCACGCCGTAAACGATGAATGCTAGCCGTTGGTCAGCTTGCTGATCAGTGGCGCAGTTAACACTTTAAGCATTCCGCCTGGGGAGTACGGTCGCAAGATTAAAACTCAAAGGAATTGACGGGGGCCCGCACAAGCGGTGGAGCATGTGGTTTAATTCGAAGCAACGCGCAGAACCTTACCAGC
>JBOFUS010000273.1:0-4366 GCA_051652685.1 Beijerinckiaceae bacterium | reverse complement strand
CTATGGCATGAGCGGCCTGACGCTCTATCGCCGTGTTGTCGGCCCGCTGGCGTTGCGGCAGGCGCTGCCAGCCTATGGCAATGAGTTGATCCTGATGGTGAAGGCGACAGCACTCGCCAGCACCGTGACGCTGATGGAGTTGACGGGCCTCGCCCACAAGCTGATCTCGGAGTCTTTTCGTGCCGTCGAGGTGTTCCTTGTCGCTGGCGCGATCTATCTCTTCGTCAACTTTATCCTGACGCAGATTGTCTCATTCGGCGAGCGGGTGATCGCGCCTGATCTTGCCATCAGGCCTGTGTCTGCCAGGTCGGTGGTGGTGCATTAGGTGTTGAACGTCTTTGCGAGCGCAGCGAAGCAATCCAGCGCAACGCCGGCCAAGGCGGGAGCGCATGGAGGCGTGACACTGGATTGCTTCGCGATGCTCGCAAAGACGATGTGAACCGGAAGGAAGATGCCATGGATCCCAAGGAACTGGAACGCCTGCGGGCGAAATACGCCGGGGCATCGGGCGGCGACGTGCAGGACCCCGAGTTCCGCAAGGTCGTGGACATGCTCTTCAAGGGCGGAACCCGCGCAAAACCCTATAGCGGCCTCTCGACCTTTCTTGATTTGCCCTATCGGCCGGATGCGCCGCAGCTGCCGGATTTCGGAGGGCTGGAGGTCGCGGTCGTTGGCGTGCCCATGGATCTGGGCGTCACCAACCGCGCCGGCTCCCGGCTTGGGCCACGTGCTGTTCGCCAGATCGAACGGATCGGGCCGTATCACGAGGTCCACCGTCGCGTGCCAACGGCGGAGGTCAAGGCCGCTGATGTGGGCGATGTGCCATTGTCCTCGCGTTATTCGCTGGAGGAGAGTCACGCTGACATCGAAGCTTTCTTCCTGCGGCTGAAGATGGCCGGCGTCACGCCCATCGCGGTCGGTGGCGATCATTCCATCAGCCTCCCAATCCTCAAAGCCATTGCAGCGGATCGCCCGGTCGGCATGGTGCATATCGATGCGCATTGCGACACGGGCGGGCCGTTCGAAGGGTCGAAGTTCCACCACGGCGGGCCGTTCCGCGAGGCGGTGCTTGCCGGCGTGCTCGATCCGAAGCGGACGATCCAGATCGGTATTCGCGGCAACGCCGAGTATCTCTGGGAGTTCAGCGCCGACAGCGGCATGACCGTCATTCACGCAGCCGAATTCGCGCGCATGGGTGTCCAGGTTGCCATTGCGCGAATCCGCGCCGTGGTGGGCGAGGGGCCGGTCTACATCTCCTTCGATATCGACAGCCTTGATCCGGCCTTCGCGCCCGGTACCGGAACGCCGGAGGTTGGCGGCTTGCAACCGCGGGAAGCGATGGAGCTCATCCGTGGCTGCGCCGGGCTCGATGTCATTGGTGGCGACATGGTCGAGGTGGCGCCCATGTATGATGCAACGACCAACACCGCGCAGGCGGGCGCACAGCTGCTGTTCGAGATATTCGCTGTTGCGGCGATGGCGCGGGTGGCACGGAAGGCGTAGCCGAAGAGAAATCTACAGAGCGACTGCATCAACTCGACTGCCTTGATGAAGTCATTCGCTCTGCACGTTGCCTCTTTTCGCAAGGGAGAACAGCTGACGGCAGGAGCAAAGAGAATTCACGCTGGAATTCCTCTGGCTCGGCGCAAAAAGGGCCGGATACTGGTAAACTTCGTCGGCTCGATCACTTCTTGTAGAGCACATCCGCACGCGCTTCGAACGCTTCCGCCATCTTGCGGAAAACTGTGTCGAACACCGCGCCAGCAAGCATCTGGAAAGTGCGCGAACGGAACGCGTAGTCAATTTCGAAGCGGACCTCGCACCCTGCGTCCAAAGGGACGAAGCTCCAGCGGTTTTCCAGATGACTGAAGGGACCATCCACATATTCCACCAGGATGCGCCGGCCCGGCCGGTCGAGCGCGACGCGGCTGGTGAAGCTTTCGCGGATCATCCGGTAGCCTATCGACATGTCGGCGAGGAGCACTTCCGACCCGTTCACGCCTTCGGTGCGCCGGCGGACCACCAGCTTCGCGCACATCGGTACGAACTCTGGATAACGTTCGACGTCAGCCACAAGATCGAACATCTGCTCGGCCGAATGGCGCACGCGTCGTGTGGTGGTGAATGAAGGCATCGTGGGGAGCCTATGGCCCGGCGAGGCCGCGAAGGAAAGCCTCCGCATCGGCATCCTTCCGGATCTCGACAATCCGCAGATGCTGGCCATGGGCAGCGATCAGCGCTTCCGCCTGGCCGGCATAGGTGCGCTCGAAGTTCCAGATCCATTTGAGAAAAGCGAAGTCGAAGCGCTCGGGACAGCCCGCCGCCATGTCGGGGCGCACACGACCATAAGTGATCGCCACCCGCTTCACGACGCGCCAAAGGCAAAGCAACCGACCGCGTTTGAACCACACAAGTGTATCTGCACGCGGAAGGCGCATGGGAAAGGTGGAGAGATTGGCCCCTTCGATGATCCAGCAGTCGGTATCGACGACGCCCTGCATCGCCGCGAAGTACTCCTCCCGCGGGGCAGGCTTCCAACCGGTCCGCCAGAACAGTTGGTCGATATGAATGACCGGCAGCCCCAACGCGCGGCCAAGCCGCAGCGCCAGCGTCGATTTGCCAGAGCCCGAGCAGCCATAGATGACGACGCGTTGCATCAGCCGAAGACAGGCACGCCGATCAGTAGCTTGTGCAAGCCGAAGATCATCGCCCCATAGGCGATAAGCCCGCCCAAGATCGCCGCGGCATCCTGTCCCGGATTGGGCACGAATGCCGCCGCCTCGGGGACAGGCCGGCGGCGCATGCTGATGAAGGCCACGACTGCCCAGGCGAGGAACGCGCCGAAAAGCAGCATCGAACCCAGATCGCCATTGGCCAGCAGATGGGCCAGCGCCCAGGTCTTCACGGAAAGGATCATCGGGTGCTTCAACCGCGCTTTGACGAAGCCCTTGGCATAGGCTGAAAACAGCAGCGGCAGGACCGGCAGCATGAGCAGCGCCGAGAGATGCTTGGTCCAGACTGGCGGTGCCCAAAGCGGAATGTAGCCGCCGGCCCGATAGGAAGAATAGCCGTAGACAAGCAGCACGAAGCCAACCAGCGACGCCACCGTGTAAGCCAGCTTGTACGGCCCTTCGCCGTACTTCGCGATCAGCCCAGCCCGGGCCTTCCGGTTCATGCTGAACGCGTGGACGCCGAGGAAGGCCGCAATTCCGAGAAGAAGAAGGATCATCAAAATGCCGCCACCGGTTGGAAGGCCGCTGTAGCAACTGCGGGGGACGCTGTCACGACGGGATCATCCTTTGCGGCTGACCTTTGGCAGCTGATCGTGGGCAGCATGAAGAGTTTCATGCTGAAGAGGGGCACATGAAAGATCACAAGTGTATGACATCATGATCTGCGTTTTGAATCGAACTCCAAAAAGGTGCTCTTGACGATGGCGAGGCCATGACATACTGCGGTGGTGCTCGTGCAGTCTTGCTTGCATCTGCGAATGTGTTTATTGTTTGATTGCAGGATGTTCTTACGTGCGCAGTGTTTTTGTCACCGGGGGAGCTGGATTCATTGGATCGGCGGTATGTCGCCTGCTCGCCGCTGATCGAGAGACCTTTGTCATCAATATTGACAAGCTGACCTATGCAGGCAACCTTGCCTCGCTGGCTTCAATCGATGAACTGGATAACTACCGTTTCTTGCAGGCCGACATCTGCGACCGTGATGCAATGACGGCCGCTTTCCAAACCTTTTCGCCCGACCATGTGATTCATCTGGCCGCAGAAAGCCATGTGGACCGCTCGATTGCCGCTGCCGATTCCTTCGTTCAGACCAATGTGGTGGGCACTTTCGTCATGCTCGATTGCGCGCGCCGGTACTGGAGCGGGCTTGCCGGAGAGAAACGGGATGGCTTCCGGTTCCTCCACGTCTCGACGGACGAGGTTTATGGCTCGCTCGGGGACGACGGTCTTTTCACGGAGGACACCGCTTACGATCCGAGTTCACCCTATTCTGCTTCCAAGGCGGCAGCCGACCATCTCGCCTCGGCTTGGGCACGCACCTACGGTTTTCCGGCGGTCATTTCGAATTGCTCGAACAACTATGGACCGTTTCACTTTCCGGAAAAGCTCATTCCCCTCATCATTCTCAATGCGCTCCACGGAAAGAAACTGCCCGTTTATGGCACCGGCGCGAATATTCGGGACTGGCTCTATGTCGAGGACCATGCACGCGCGCTTGATCTGATTGTCCGGAAGGGCCGGATCGGCGAGAAGTATAACGTCGGCGGTCGAAACGAGCGGACCAACCTCGATGTGGTCATGGCCATCTGCAGCTCGCTTGACCGTCTTGTTCCTGGTGGCGCGCCCCATGAGCG
>JBOFUS010000272.1:0-6788 GCA_051652685.1 Beijerinckiaceae bacterium | reverse complement strand
CAACAGGTGATTCGCGAGGTCGTGCAGGTCGCCGTCAACGATCCAAGTGCCATCAAGCTGATCGACGACAGCGGCGACATGCGCAAGCTCGACGAGATCGAGCGCGAAACGATCAAGTTCGCTATCGCGCATTATCGTGGCCAGATGTCGAAGGTTGCGCGCAAGCTCTCGATCGGCCGCTCAACGCTCTACCGCAAGCTCAAGGACCTCGGACTCGAAGAGGGCCTCGTCACGGAAGAAGAGAGCGACGCCTGGCAGGGCGATGAACCGCGCGCCGCCTGAACGGCCCTTTTCCGGAAGACCGAATAACGCTAAGGCGGTCACGGGTTTGACGGGGATCGGGGATCAGCGGGGGACCATGGGTTCGGCCTTTTCCTTTTCGCGCGTTTGCGCACTGGCCGTGCTGATTGGCACAGGCTCTTCCATCTCGCGCGCTGAAACAACGCTGCTACCGTTACCCGAGCCTCCGGCATTGCCGCAGGCTGCAGATATCGCCGCACCTCTGCCCGTTCAGCCCCTTGTCGCTGTTCCACTGCCTGATCCGGTGGCGTTGCCCGCGCCGGTGGTTAGGCCCGAACAGCCCGCCGTTGTGGTCGTCCCGCCGCCTGCGCCAGCAGCGCCCGCTCTCGAACCACCGCGCACCATCGGCGATATTCCGCCCGAAGTTCTCAAGGCCGCCGTCGAGCGCATGCGGCCAACGGGCCGCATGTCGGCACGCGATGCAGAAGATATCCGGGCCTTCTACGCCGCGCGTGACCATCGCCCGCTGTGGATCGGCGAAGGTCGCTGGAATGCGGTCGCGCGCACCGCCCGGCTGATGCTGGAGCAGGCCGATGATCACGGCCTCGATCCGACGCACTATCGCAGCGTTGCGGCTTTCGTGCCGACTGAACAGCCCCATTGGCCAGCGCTGGCGGCGGCAGAACTGCAGCTGACGGAAGCTGTGCTCACCTATGGACGCGACGCGATGTCGGGCCGTATTGACCCCGGCAGGGTCCATCCACTCGTCACACCGTCGGTTCCGGTGCTAATGATTGGCGAGACGCTGGCAAAACTTGCCGACGCCACATCGCTTGAAGCGACAATGACCTCGTTTCATCCGCCCCATGCTGCCTTCAACGGCCTCCGGAACGAATTGCGGCGGTTGCGCACCGCACGCGCCGCAGCGCCCGTGTCCGAGCGCCTGCCGGACGGACCCGCCATCCGCATGGGCATGCGCGACCCGCGCGTGCCGCTGATCCGTGCACGGCTTGGACTGGGGCTTGGCGGCGGCGCTGTCTATGACCGGGAACTCTCGATCAAGGTGGCAGGCCTCCAGAAAGCTTCCGGCTTGCCGGTCAACGGCATCTTCACCCCCCAGACCCGCCGGGCACTTTCGGGTGAAGGGACCACCCCCGAAGAAGCCGAGATCATTGCCAACATGGAGCGCTGGCGCTGGCTGCCGCGCGAGCTTGGGCAGGAGCATATCTGGGTCAACCTGCCCGAACTCGAGATGCGTCTGGTGCGTGGTGATACGACCACGCTCGCCAGCCGCGTGATTCTGGGAACGGAAGAGACGCAGACGCCGGTCTTCTCCGACGAGATGGACCACATCGTCGTGAATCCGAGTTGGTACGTACCGCCGGGAATTCTGAAGAAGGAACCGCGCTATCTTGATCCCGCCTGGGCGGAGGCGCGCGGTTACGAGATTAAACGGCGCGGCGAGAACGTCACGGTGCGCGTGCCGCCCGGCGCGAACAATGCGCTGGGGCGGGTGAAGTTCATGTTTCCGAACAACCACGCCGTCTATCTGCACGACACACCCAAGCGCCAGCTCTTCAACGCCCACAGCCGGCTTCTGTCGAACGGCTGCGTGCGCGTGGAAAACCCTTTTCGCCTCGCAGCCGCCCTCTTCGGCGGTGCGGGCTGGACCGAGGCACGCTTCTCACGGCTCGCAGGTGGGGCGGAGCAGCACATGAAGTTGCCGCGCAAGCTGCCCATCCATCTGGTGCACTTCACGGTCACGGTCGGCCCGGACGAGCGGATTTCCACCCACCCGGACGTCTATGGACACAGTGCAAAACTGCGCGCACTTCTTGGTCTGTCGTGAAAATGCCACGATTGGAACGGCTCAAGGCGTCAGGACAGGATCGCAGGGTTAAGCTGCGGTTAAGGCTCGATCGGTATTTTGGGTGGTGGGCAGCAGGTTTGTGTGCTTCTCGCATTCCTGAAAATGGCAACACGAGACACGAGACCAAGAGCAGCGTTTTGGTGAAGCCCTCCCTGAAGTCCATAGTCGCGCTGATCATGCGCCCCGGACGGACAGCGACTTTAGCGCTGGCTGGCCTGGTGCTGACCGTGGCAGGCGTCCGGCCAACACAGGACGCAGTCGCCAACGGCGGCACCCGGTCCCTCACGATCTTCCATGCCCATACCAAGGAGCAGGAAACGATCACCTTCAAGCGGTCGGGCTCTTTTGACAGCGCAGGCCTCCAGAAGCTGAACTGGCTGCTGCGCGACTGGCGGCAGGACGAACCGACGAGGATGGACCCCTATCTGTTCGACATCCTCTGGGAGGTCTATCGTGCGTCGGGCTCTGGCGCGCCAATCCATGTCGTTTCGGCTTATCGTTCGCCTGGCACCAACGCCATGCTGCGCCGCCGTTCACGCGGGGTAGCAAAGAGCAGCCAGCACATGAGCGGCAAGGCCGTTGATTTCAACCTGCCGGACGTGTCGATGGCGACAGTGCGCGATATCGGCCTCCGGATGCAGCACGGCGGCGTAGGCTACTATCCGCGCGCCAACAACCCGTGGGTGCACCTCGATACCGGCGGCGTGCGCCACTGGCCAAAGATTTCACGTGACCATCTGGTCCGCCTCTTCCCCGATGAGCGGACGGTTCATATCCCGCGTGACGGCAAGCCGCTTGCCGGGTTCGAGTCGGCCCGGGCCGTGATCGAGTCGCGCGGCGGATCGGTGTCGTCAGGCTACATCGACATTGCGGAAGGCCGCGCCACCGGCAAGACGCTCTTCCAGATCCTGTTCGGCGGTGGCGAAGAAGACGATTCAGCGCCCGCAGCGCGCGGACGCGGCCAGCGTGGCCGCACGGCTGTCGCATCGCGTCAGGCCGCTCCCGCACCGTTTGATGCCGACAACGGCAACACCGCCATGGCGTTTTTCCAGCAGCAGAATGCGACGACGACCGTCGCCGCAAGGTCCGAGCCGCCGGCTCGGCCGCTGCGCCCAACACGGCCGACACCGCTGCCCGAGCCACAGGACAAGGCACCCGTGCCAGTCGAGACCAGGCAGGAGCCCGCCAAGCCTGAAGCGCCGAAGCAGGTCGAGGTCGCTGCACTTGCCCCAAGACAGGTGCCGCAACCTGCGCCGACGCCCGCCGCAGCGGAAGACGAAGGCAAGCGTGTCACGGTCGAACTACCGCCACGCCGTCCCGCCAACCTCACGCCGGCAGGCCCCGCACTGGCCCTGGTCCAGCTCCCGCCGCGCCGGCCTGACGATCTGCTGACCGCCAGCGTCGGTCAGGTGGAGAAGGCAGGAGAACCCGAAAAGTCTGAAGCGCCAAAGCCACTGGCGCTCGCGTCGCTTGGCAGGCAGGTCATCGTACCGCTGCCGCCTGCAAGACCCGCAACCTTGATTGCCGCCGTTGCGCCGCAACCTGTCAAACCCGTCGACGCATCCCCGATTGTCACGGCCTATGCGCCGGCGCAGCCGCTTCGCCCGGCGATCATTCCCGCCGCGCCCGCCGCCGCGATACAGTCTCCGGCATCGCCGCCACAGGCGGACCGCAAGGCGCTGAACAGCCTGCTTGCGCAGATTTCGGTCGAGGCCGCCGGCGAACGTGGCGGCCGGGTCGCGCCCGCCAGCATGGGTGCGCTCGCCGCCCCTCGCGCGCTCACCGGGCGCTTCGAAGAGGTGAAGACTGCACCGGAAACCGGACGTGGCTTCAGCGGCAGCGCCATCCGTCCCCTGCGTTCCGGGTTCAAGGCGGCCGAGTAGGCGGGGACAAACGACCTGCCGGGATTGCGGCTGGTCGTCCGCCGCACTATGCCCATGCTCACCGTTGCGCGGACAAGGACACCAATATGAAGGCGCGGATTACCGTGACGCTCAAGAACGGCGTTCTCGACCCCCAGGGCAAGGCCATTGAAGGCGCACTTGGGTCGCTGGGCATTTCCGGTGTGGCCAGCGTGCGCCAGGGCAAGGTATTCGATGTGGAGCTGGTAGACGGCCTCGACCGCACGGGCGCGGAGGCAGCGCTCAAGATGGCCTGCGAGAAACTTCTCGCCAACACCGTTGTCGAGAACTTCAAGGTCGAGATCGCCTGACCATGCACGCGGCCGTCATCACGTTTCCCGGCTCCAACCGCGAGGGCGACGTCGCACGCGCGCTGCGCGCCGCCGGAGCGAAAGTCGATATGGCCTGGCATCAGGACCACGCCTTGCCGAAAGGCGCCGATCTCGCAGTATTGCCTGGCGGGTTCAGCCACGGCGACTATCTGCGCTGTGGCGCAATAGCTTCGCGCGCGCCGGTCATGGATGCGGTGCGTGCCCATGCAGCGCGCGGCGGGCTGGTGCTGGGCATTTGCAACGGCTTCCAGATTGCCTGCGAGGCAGGACTTCTGCCGGGGCTGCTGATGCGCAATGCCGCGCTGCGCTTTGTTTGCCGGATGCAGCACCTCAGCGTCGGGCGCAACGACACGGCCTTCACCTCCCGCTACGCGAACGGACAAGTGATCAAGGTTTGCATCGCCCACGGCGAGGGCAACTATGTCTGCGATGCCGATACGAGCGCGCGGCTGGAGGGCGAGGGTCTCGTCGCCTTCCGCTACTGCGATGCGTCCGGTGACACGACGAAGGCCAATCCCAACGGTTCAGCGGGTGCAATCGCCGGCATCTACTCCGCCAACCGCCGTGTGCTCGGCTTGATGCCGCATCCGGAGAATCTGATCGATCCGCTGGCAGGCGGAACAGACGGGCTGGGCCTCTTTCTCAGTCTTGTTGGCCAGAAGTCCGCCGCCTGATCAGGGGCGCGCGCCCATTTCCCTGAAGACGCTTTCGAGGGATCTCTGCGGCACCCAGCCGGCGGCACGAAGTTTCGATGCATCGACCCTCATGCCAATCTCGAGGCGCTCGAAGACGTTCGTTTTTCCGATCAGGTTGAACGGCAAGCGCAGCAACGCGGGCGGCAAGGCGAGAAGCCCCGGCTTTCGCCCCACGCCGGCCCGCAACCAGCCGATAACATCCGCAATTGACGGATGCGGCTCTTCAGCCGCCAGGAAGATCTCGCCCGAAAGCATATCTGTCTCGACGCCAAGACGGATTGCCTCGACCAGATTGTCGAGGCAGACCATGGCCTGCGGCGCTGAAAAAGCACCGAATGGAAGCGGAAGCGGCAAACGCGCCAGACGCTCCAGCAAAGGCAGGTTGCCAGCCGCGCCGGGGCCAACCACCAGCAAAGGACGCAGGATCGTGGCGGAAGGCAAGCTCCTCCGCACCAGCCGTTCGCCCTCCAGCTTGCTGCACCCGTAAGCCTCTGTCGGCGCAGCAAGCGTTGCTTCGCACTGGACTTCAACACTGGCCGGCCCGACCTGCGCCCGAATGGAGGACAGGAACACGAAACGCCCGACGCCCGCTGCTGCTGCCGCCTCCGCGAGGACGCCGGCAGCATGGGCATTGACGGCTTGATATCGCTCGTCGGCGATCGACGGTCCGATATGGGCGATGGCCGCAGAATGGACAACGGCGTCGACACCATCGAGCAGCGGGAGCCAGTCCTCGATCCGCATCTGCTCGACGGGCGGCGCGAGCACGCGCGTGATCCCTCGCTCTTCGCGTTCGGCCACGGTCGACAGCCGCCGCAGCGGCAGAAGCACGGCGTGGCCCCGCGAGGCGAGGCTTTCGCCGGCCTTGCTGCCCACGAAACCCGAGCCGCCAGTGATCAGTATCTTCATCCCACACCCGTCAACGGAAAAGTGCCGCACCCTTGATGAGGCGCATGACGGCCAGGACCCCGGCAAACGACACAGCGACCAGCAGGATCTGCCCGGCGGGGGAAAGCGTGGGGCTGAACCATGCCGCGACCAGCAATGCCAGATTGAGCGCGAGGACGACACCGCTCGTCCGCGTGTGTGACCAGCCCCGGTCAACCGCGCGCTGGTAGGCATGCTGGCGATGGGCCTGCCAGACTGCCTCGCCCTTTCGCCAACGATTGAACAGCGTCAGCGTTGCATCAGCGAAAGGATAGAGAGGCAGCAGGATTGCTGCTGCCACCGCGCCATGGCTCGCCAGGTCGAAGGCCAGCGCGCCGCCGATGAGGCCGAAGGGCAAGCTGCCGACATCGCCCAGAAACAGGCGCGCGGGATGCCAGTTGAACCACGCAAAGCCGGCAAGCCCGCCAAGGAACGCGACGGCAAGGGCCATGCCAGCGGGGCTGAGATAACCGGATGACCCGAGCAGGATTGCGCCCAACGTCAGCGGCAGGAAATCCGCAAGGGTGATGCCGTCGATACCATCAATAAAGTTGGTCAGGTTGACGAACCAGACGCCGGCGACAATCAGCAGCGGTCTTTCAACGAAAACGAGAAGCGCGCCGCCAAAGACATTCCAGCCAGCAGGTGCAAACCCCACCACGAGCGCGACCGCGAGAAATTGCCCGGCGAGACGTGGCGCGACGGGCAATGGCCGGATATCGTCCAGCGCGCCGATGACGCCGAGCAGAAGCGCTCCGGCCGTGACGCCCGCGAGCAGGAACCCTGCGCCCTCCCCGCCTCCGGCAGCCAACGTTGCAAGCGC
>JBOFUS010000271.1:0-12226 GCA_051652685.1 Beijerinckiaceae bacterium | reverse complement strand
CAGCTGATCGGCGAGTATGGTGACCTCGACACGCTGCTGGCGCGTGCCGGCGAGATCAAGCAGCCGAAGCGTCGCGAGACACTGATGGATCCCGAGAACATCGAGAAGGTGCGGATATCGCGCAAGCTCGTCGATCTGGTGCGCGATGTGCCGTGCGTGACAGCGCTCGACGATCTTGCGCTGCCAGCTTTCGATGCGCGGCCGCTGATCGCTTTCCTGAAGGCCATGGAGTTCACAACGATCACGCGGCGCGTGGCGGAGATCGCTGAGGTCGATGTCAATGCGGTAGACGCGGATGAGCGGCTGAAGGTGGGGAACTATGGGCCGAAGGCGGCTCTTGGAACTCCATCTCCCTCGGGAGAAGGTGGCCCGCAAAGCGGGTCGGATGAGGGTCAGTCATTCTCGGAGCCGACCCTCATCCGTCAGGCTTCGCCTGCCACCTTCTCCCATGGGAGAAGGGAGGTTGCTGCACCCGCCACCCTCGCTGCTGCGCGCAAGACGGAGGCCGAGGCGACGGTCATCGACCGGACCGCCTATGAAACCATCGCCACACTCGACCAGCTCGACCGCTGGATCGCCGTCGCGCGCGATGCGGGCCTTGTTGCGGTCGACACCGAAACCGACAGCCTTGACGCGATGCAGGCCAATCTCGTGGGCTTCAGCCTGGCGGTGGCACCCGGCCGCGCCTGCTATGCGCCGCTGCTGCACAAGGGCGAGGGCTCGGGCGATCTCTTCGGCGGGGGCGGGCTGGCAGCCGGGCAGATGGACCAGCGCGCCGCACTCGACCGGTTGAAGCCGCTTCTGGAGGATCCTTCGGTCCTCAAGATCGGGCAGAACATCAAGTTCGACATGCTGGTCTTCGCCCAGCACGGCATCATGCTCGCCAACGTCGACGACACGATGCTGATCTCCTACGCGCTGGACGGCGGGGCCGGCACCGGCGGGCATGGCATGGATGCGCTGTCGCAGCGCCTGCTGAACCACGCGCCCATCCCCTACGACGAGGTGACGGGGACGGGAAAGAACCGCGTCACCTTCGACCGTGTCGCCATCGACAAGGCAACGGCCTATGCCGCCGAGGACGCGGATGTGACGCTCAGGCTCTGGCGCGCGCTGAAACCCCGGCTGCCGGCCGAAAGCATGATCACCGTCTACGAGACGCTGGAGCGCCCGCTGGCGCCGGTGCTCATGCGCATGGAGCGGCGCGGCATCGCCATCGACCGGCAGATATTGTCTCGGCTTTCGGGCGAGTTCGCGCAGCGTATGGCCGCGCTCGAGGACGATATCCAGAAGCTCGTCGGAGAGCCCTTCAACCTCGGCTCGCCCAAGCAGCTTGGCGAAATCCTTTTTGGCAAGATGGCGTTGCCCGGCGGCAAGAAGACGGCGTCCGGCCAGTGGGGTACGGGTGCCGGCGTCCTGGAGGATCTGGCAGAGCAGGGACATGAACTCCCGGCACGTATTCTGGATTGGCGGCAGCTTGCCAAGCTGAAGAGCACCTACACCGACGCTTTGCCGAACTATGTCAACGCGGTAAGCCACCGCGTGCATACGTCCTTCGCGCTTGCATCAACCACAACCGGGCGGCTGTCGTCGTCGGAGCCCAACATCCAGAATATTCCGGTGAGAAACGAGGAAGGCCGCAAGATCCGCAAGGCCTTCGTCGCGACACCGGGCAACCGGCTGATCTCGGCTGACTACAGCCAGATCGAGCTGCGCGTGCTGGCCCACATGGCCGATATCCCGCAACTGACGAAGGCTTTCGCGGACGGGCTCGACATCCATGCCATGACGGCATCGGAGATGTTTGGCGTGCCCATCAAGGACATGACGTCGGAGATTCGCCGGCGGGCGAAGGCCATCAACTTCGGCATCATCTACGGCATTTCGGCCTTCGGCCTCGCCAACCAGCTTGGTATCGGGCGCGAGGAGGCGGGTACTTATATCCGGACGTATTTCGAGCGTTTCCCAGGCATCAAGGACTATATGGAAGCCACAAAGAAGGCGGTGCATCGCGACGGGTTCGTCACCACCATCTTCGGTCGGAAGTGCCATTATCCGCAGATTGGCACGAAAAATCCGTCCGAGCGCGCCTTCCTTGAACGCGCGGCGATCAACGCACCGATCCAGGGCTCGGCCGCCGACATCATCCGTCGGGCCATGGTGCGGATGGAGGCGGCGCTGGCTGCGGCAAAGCTCTCTGCGTCCATGCTGCTGCAGGTGCATGACGAGCTGATCTTCGAGGCACCGGAAGGCGAGGTCGAGGCGACACTCCCCGTCATCCGCCGCGTGATGATCGATGCGCCGCTGCCGGCGGTTCAACTTGCCGTGCCGCTGCAGGTGGATGCGCGGGCGGCGGCAAACTGGGACGATGCGCATTGAGCCTGCGTAACGTGGCCCGGATACCGTCATTGCGAGGAGCGCAAGCGACGAAGCAATCCAGAAAACGCTTCAGAATCAAGCTCCAATCGTCGTTCTTGCGGTAAGCGTCGCGCTGGATTGCTTCGCTTTGCTCGCAATGACGGCAGGTTCTTGCTGCGCACAAACGTCAGCGAGGTTTGACAACGCCTTGAACTGGTCAGACTGGTCAGATATCTTTCTCCCCTGATGGAGGAAGACCGCCGTGACCGTAGCCGTCTGGAAATTGCAGGACGCCAAGGCCCGTTTCAGCGAAGTCGTACGCCGCGCCAAGAGCGAAGGTCCCCAGCATGTGACGGTGCATGGCCGGGAGGAGGTCGTGGTTGTGTCGGCATCCGAGTTTGCCACGATGTCGAAACCGCGCAAGGACACGCGGACGGGGGCTGACCTGATTGAAGCGTTAAGCCATCTTCGCGGGTTCAAATTTGAACGCGAAAGCGTCCGTTCGCCGATCCGCCCGGACGTAACCTTTGACTGAAGGCGGCGGCCCATTGCGCTTTCTGCTCGACACCAATGTGATCAGCGAATTCGGACGAGAGCGGCCGGCGCGACAAGTACTCCGATTTCTTCAGGCGCAGCCACTTGCGGCTCTGTTTGTCGCGGATGTCGTTCTGGCCGAAGTTCGTTTCGGTGTTTCACTACTGAAAGACGAGGAGCGTCGCCAACACTATGCGAAGGTTCTGGATCATGAAATTCGCCCCATGTTCCAGAACCGCATACTCAGCGCCGACGAGGAGACCTGGCTGATCTGGAAACGTCTTGAGAGTGATGGCAGGTCGCGCCGTTACACGTTCCCGCAGCCCGATCTCGTTATCGCGGCGCTCGCCATGGAGCATGGCCTGACGGTTGTCACGCGCGATGCGGAGCCGTTCCGTCAGGCGGGTGCCGCGTTCGTCAATCCGTGGGTCTAGACCGAAGCCTCGATCCACTTCTGAAGATCACCCTTCGAGCCCGCGCCCACCTTGGTGTTCACCAGCTTGCCACCCTTGTAGATCATCAGCGTGGGAATGGAGCGGATGCCGACCTGTCCGGCAATGCCGGGGTTCTCATCCACGTTGATCTTGGCGATTTTCACCTTGCCGTGCATCTCGAGGGCGAGCGCTTCCAGATGCGGGCCAATCATGCGGCATGGGCCGCACCACTCGGCCCAGAAATCCAGAACCACAGGAAGATCAGACTTCAGCACGTCAGCCTCGAATGAAGCGTCGGTGACCTTGATGGTGGCGTCGCCCATGGCGGACCTCTTGGCGTTGCGGCCGGAATCGGCCTTCGTTGTGACTAGAGCTATGGACGCGGAGCGGCAGCGTCAAGGCACAGGGCTGCCCGTCACGGGAGCTTGAACAGGGATTGGAGCCGCTCACGCCCCCAGCAAATCGATCAGCGGCGGAATGAGCGGCTCGTCGGCGGGTGGCATGGGATAATCGCGCAACTTTCCGGCGCGCACCCATTTCAATGCCTGGCCTTCGCGCGACTGCGGCACACCTTCCCAGCGGCGGCATATGTAGAGCGGCATCAGCAGATGGAACTCGGGATAGGCGAAGCTCGCAAAGCTGAGAGGGGCGAGACAGGGCTCCTTCACCTCGATGCCGAGCTCCTCGTGCAATTCGCGGATCAGCGCTGCCTCCGGCCGCTCGCCGGGGTCGAGCTTGCCGCCGGGAAACTCCCAGAGGCCCGCCAGCGCCTTGCCCTCCGGTCGCTGCGCGATCAGCACGCGGTTGTCGGCATCGACGAGCGCGCAGGCGACGACAAGGACAAGCTTCATGGGGCGAGGTTCCGGGGAAGTCTGAGGAGACCGGTGACGAGCGCCACGCTGAGCAGCACGAGCCCGCCGCCAAAGATCTGGCGCGTCGACACCGGCTCGCCGAGCACCACGACGCCGAGGATGACCGCGACCGCCGGCACGAGATAGCTTGTCATGGAGGCCCGTGTCGGCCCGACACGGGTTAGCAGGCGCATGAAGATCCAGATCGGGAAAGCCGTGCAGATGAGCGAGAGCGCCAGCAGCGTTGGCATATGCTCTGCCGCCGGGCGAAAACCGTCCGCGCCTGTCCATGCCAGCACCAGCAGTGTGGCAATGATCGCCGACATGATCTGCTGGCCGAAAGCGAGGCGGATGGGGTTCGCGGCCGGGACGGTGCGGGCATAGATGTTGCCCACCGAGTAACCGAGCGTGAGCAGAAGCATCGCAGCGACCGCAGCAAATGTTGCCGCACCCGACAGCGCATCCGGACCAATCAGCAGCGCGATCCCTGCAATGCCCAGCGCGATCCCGATCACGCGCGTCGATGTCAGCCGCTCGCCAGCCAGAAACCAGTGCGCCAGCACCGCCGTCATAAGCGGCCCCGCTGCCTGGATCAGTGCCGCCGGCCCGCTGTCCATGCGTGACAGCGCGAAGGCGACGAGCACATTGGGGGCCCAGCCGTTGACAGTGCCCAGCACCAGCCAGTCGCGTGCTTCGCGGCCCTTTGGCCAGATGGACTGACGGATCAGAAGGAGTGCGAGCCCGAGAGCCAGCGCGGCCCCGACAGCCCGCAAGGAAGCAATGGCCACCGGTGTCAGTGTATCACCCAGCAGCTTGATCAGCAGGAAACTCGAACCCCAGGTCAGCGAATTGGCGAGAAGATGCGAGATGAGAAAGGCGCGGTCGCCCGCGCCGGGCTTCGCTTCGGTCACGAACGGTAGTCGCCGTTGATCTCGACGTAGGCCTTGGTCAGATCGCAGGTGTAGGCGGTGAACCGGCCCTTGCCGAGGCCGATGTCGACGCGCACCGTGATTTCGTCGCCCTTCATATAGGCGGAGGTATCGGCCTCGCTGTAGGCCGGGTCGCGCTCGCCGTCATGCGCCACGCGGTGCGGGCCAAAGGAGATCGACAGCCTGTCGCGTTCAGCCGGCTCGCCGGCCTTTCCGACCGCCATCACGACGCGGCCCCAATTCGCATCTTCGCCGGCAATGGCGGTTTTCACCAGCGGCGAATTGGCAATCGACATGGCGATGGTGCGCGCCGAGCGGGCAGAGGTCGCGCCCGTCACCTCGACGGTCACGAACTTGCGCGCGCCTTCGCCATCTTTGGCCACAAGCTTCGCAAGCTCCAGCAGGATATCGGCAAGCGCCGACCTGAACGCCCTCAGCGCCGGCGCGGCCGGATCGTCGATGCGTGCCTGACCCCGCTTGGCCGCCAACCCGGTGGCAAAAAGCATCAACGTGTCGGATGTCGACATGTCGCCATCGACCGTCACGGCGTTGAAGCTTGCTCCCACGGCCTTGGCGAGCATGGCCTGAAGCGCGGCCTGGCCGATGGCGGCGTCGGTGAAGACGAAGGAGAGCATGGTTGCCATATCGGGCGCGATCATGCCAGCGCCCTTGGCGATTCCTGTCAGCGTCACATCCACGCCAGCAATCTTCACTTGCCGCGTTGCGACCTTCGGGAAGGTGTCTGTGGTCATGATGGCTTTTGCCGCATCGAACCATGGACCGGACGCCACCCGCGTGGCGCAGGCCTCCAGCACGCCCTCGAAACGCTCCGCCGGCAGCGGTTCGCCGATGACACCGGTGGACGCAAGGTAGATCTCGGACGGCTGGCAGCCCAGCGCGCGGCCCGCGATGGCCGCCGTCAGCTCGACCGCCGCCTTGCCCTTGCGCCCCGTGAAGGCGTTGGCGTTGCCGGAGTTGACGACCAGCGCGCGGGCAGCGCCATGCGACAGATTTACCCGGCACCAGTCCACCGGAGCGGAGGGGCACTTCGATTTCGTGAAGACGCCCGCCGCCACCGTTCCCGGCTCCAGCACGGCCAGGAAAACATCGCGGCGGTTCCTGTACTTGATGCCGGCTTCGGCTGTGGCAAAGCGGACGCCAGGCACTTCCGGTGCGTCGGGAAAGGACTTCGGTGCCAGCGGCGAAACGGGAACGTTCTTCAAAGCCATGGCGTCATCTCCTCAAGGCGCATGCGCCTGTCCGGGCTCCTAGCGCAGTGCAGGGTGAAAGGGGAAGGGGGCGAATGTGGCGGTCGAGCAGGCACTGATCGCCGGCAAAATGGAATCCGCGTGGAGTCTCAACACTTTGTTCACCATGCCTGCATCGATAAAGTGAATACGCATCGTGAACGACAGGGGGTGGGCAAGGGTTTCTTAAGCGCATCAGCTTACCAAGAGAATCAGTTTGGTCCGTGTTGTGTCTGAGTAAGTGAGCGTAAAATGACCGAGCCTATGCGTCCCCGCGTGAAATATGTCATCGGCCCCGATGGGAGCCCGCTGACCATTGCCGATTTGCCGCCTCCGTCCACGCGACGGTGGGTCATCCGGCGCAAGGCCGAGGTTGTTGCCGCCGTGCGCGGGGGTCTCCTTTCCCTTGAAGAAGCCTGCAGCCGTTACACGCTGACAGTGGAAGAATTCCTCAACTGGCAGTATTCGATCGAAAACCACGGTCTCGCCGGCCTGCGCACCACGCGCATCCAGCAATACCGCGGCTGACATATGTGCTGGGAGAGCCTCACCCTGAGCTTGTCGAAGGGTCGGGGATTGAACGGGACGCCTGGTTTTCACCCTTCGACAAGCTCAAGGTGAGGGCTTTGGCAACTAGCGAGTTTCGCGGTCTTTCCTGGAATGTTTCCAGGTTGTAGGTTGGTGGATCACCGCTGGATGATCCGCCATGAACCGCCCTGCCAAAGCCCCGTTTGAAGCTGCCGCGCCGACAGGCCCGGTCGAGCGCTTGCCGCTCGCCACGCGCCTGCGCCGCAACCGCAAGGCGGATTGGTCGCGCCGGCTGGTACGCGAGAATAGTGTTTCGGTCGATGACCTGATCTGGCCGCTTTTCCTGATGGACCGGCGCGATCCACGCTGGCCAGTCGAGCATATGCCCGGCGTTGATCGCATCAACATCGACGAGGCCTGCCGCGAGGCGGAGCGCGCGGCAAGGCTCGGTATCCCGGCCATCGCGCCTTTCCCCTATGTGGAGCGCGAGCTGCGCGATCCCGCCGGCAGCGAAGCCTTGAACGAGGACAATCTGATGTGCCGCGCCGTGCGCGCCATCCGCGCTGCCGTGCCGGAGATCGGCATCATCACCGACTCGGCGCTCGATCCCTACACCAGCCATGGACATGATGGGTTGATGGAAGCCGACGGGCGCATTCTCAACGATGCGACCGTGGCCATCCTCGTGCGTCAGGCGCAGGCGCTGGCGGAGGCCGGTGCGGACGTGATCGCACCGTCCGACATGATGGACGGCCGTGTTGGCGCAATCCGCCGTGGGCTGGATTTGCAGGGCTTCGAGGACGTACAGATCATGTCCTACGCGGCCAAATACGCTTCCGGCTTCTATGGGCCGTTTCGCGACGCCATCGGTACCAACACCACGCTCAAGGGCGACAAGCGCACCTATCAAATGGACCCCGCCAACAGCGACGAGGCGCTGCGCGAAGTGGCGCTCGACATCGAGGAAGGAGCCGACATGGTCATGGTCAAGCCCGGCATGCCCTATCTCGACATCTGCCGCCGCGTGAAGGATGCCTTTGGTGTGCCGACCTTCGCTTATCAGGTGTCGGGCGAGTATGCGATGCTGGTGGCGGCCGGGCAGAACGGCTGGCTTGATCTCGACCGGGTGATGATGGAAAGCCTCATGGCCTTCAAGCGTGCCGGCTGTGACGGCGTGCTCACCTACTTTGCGCCGGTGGTGGCAGAGCGGCTGCGAGGTAAGTAGCGGCCTTCCGTGCCCTCCACGCTTGCAACCGCCTCCTGAACCGCCTGCTCTGTCTCCGGCGCAAAGCACTGCGACAGATGCGCGACGCCGGGAAGCGCGATTTCCCTCGCCCCAGCCAGCCGCGCGGCTTTCCCCGGCACAACCATGTTGTCATCCGCGCTCCAGATAGCCACGACTGGAATCCGGGTCGGGCCTGCGGCGTCGAGCGCCTTGAGAAAGGGGCTGCCCGGCCTCATCTCCAGCGCCGCCGGCCCCTGCGCCGCATAGGCCCAAAGGGTGCCTGCATGGGGTGTCCCCACCGTGATCAGGGTTGCTACTGGAAGCTCTGGTCTATCCGCCAGCATGCGGCGCGCCACCAGCCCGCCCATGCTGACGGCGAGGAGGACGAGTGGTCGGTCGGGTTCTGCAGCAGCGGTCTCCATCACCCAGCGCCCCAGTTCGTCGGCCATGGGCTGGATGGGCCCGGCGGCATCCGCGAGGGATCGGGCCCTTGTTTCGATGCCTTTTGCCGCCAGCCGCCGGGGCAAGGGGCCAAAGTAGCCTGCGTTGCAGCTCCAGCCATGCAGCAGCAGCACCAGCGGTTGGCGCTTGTCGCCCTTCACGGCCTGTGAGGATGCCGGCGGAAACGCCATCCGCCACTGGTTCGACACGTAGTGGCCATATTCATCGGCGGCCATCAGCAGGAAGCGACGAAGGCCAAGTTCCCGCCACGGCGTTGCGCCGCCGGCAAGCCGCGTGAAAGTGAGTGAGCAGAGAATGAAAACGGCGCGCCACAGCAATGGAAGCGCGAGGCCAAGCGCCAGCCCCGGCGCGCCCCACAGGCGGTTCAGGCCAAAGGCCGCAAGCCCCGTGAGCGCGGCCTCGACGGGCAGCAGGATGCGGTGCGTTGCGGCGGCGGAAAGCGCCATCAGCCGCCCTCGTTCATGGCGCGGCGCATCTGGCGCTGGCGTTCGCGGGCGGAGGCCTTCGATTCGTTCGACTGACTACCGGCGCAATGTGCGCAGCAGACGCCTTCCTCATAAAGCGGCGAGGCCCGGCCTTCCGCATCCACCGGCGCATTGCAGTTCAGGCAGAGCGAAAGGTCCGCGACGACAAGGCCGTGGGTCAGTGACACCCGCCCGTCGAAGACGAAACATCCGCCGCGCCAGAGGCTTCTCTCCGCCGGCACATCTTCCAGATACTTCAGGATACCGCCATCGAGATGGCTGACGTTGGTGAAGCCTTCGCGCACCAGCAGGCTCGTCGCCTTTTCGCAGCGGATACCGCCGGTGCAGAACATGGCGATGGGCCTGTCCCTGTCACACGCCAGCTTCTCGCGTACATAGGCCGGAAAATCGCTGAAGTTCTCCGTGCCGGGATCAACCGCGCCTTCGAAGCTGCCGAAGGCGTGCTCGAAGCCGTTGCGCGTGTCGATCACCAGCACCTCCGGGTCAGAAATCAGCGCGTTCCAGTCCTTTGGTGCAACGTAGCGGCCGACCTCGCGCGTGGGATCGACGGTCGGGTCACCGATGGCGACGATCTCCTTCTTCAGCCGCACCTTGAGGCGCTTGAAGGGCGCGACAGGCGCATGGGAGAATTTGGGTTCGAGCGAAAAGCCAAGGATCGCCTCGATGCCGGCCATGAGGGATGCCATTGCGGGCTCGGGGCAGGCAAGGGTGGCATTCACACCTTCCTCCGCCAGCAACAGGATGCCCGTCGCATCTTTTGCCTGGCAGCACGCCAGCAGCGGCTCCCTGAGCGCAGCGTGGCCTGGCAGGGCGTGGAAGCGATAGAAGGCGGCAACGGCGTGGGACATGGTGCTTGCGCCGGATTAGCTGAGGCCGTGGGCGTGCGCCAGCGTTGATCCCTCCGCTTCAGGTGGAGGATCAGTCCGTCGCAAACCATCTTTCTCTCGCAATAAATCCCTGCAATGCTGCGGCCAGACCCGGAAAAGGGCGGCGCGGGGGGACATGTCGAGCATTGTTGAACTGCCGCTGTGGTTCGTCGTGGCCGCCGGGCTGCTGGCAACCATCGGCCTGATCGACCGGCTACTCGCGCCGTGGGTGCGCTGGATGCTGCGTGGCCGGTTCAACCGCGCGATCGACGAGCTGAACCAGCACCTGAAGCTGCGCATCCAGCCCTTCAAGTTCACGAGGCGTCAGAACCTTGTCGAGCGGCTCGTCTATGACAAGGAGGTCATCCGCGCAGCGGAGGCCCATGCGGCGGAAACGGGCGAGCCGGTGTCGGTCGCCATGGCGCGGGTGCAGCGCTATGCCCGCGAAATCGTGCCGAGCTTCAACGCCTATGCCTATTTCAAGGTGGGCGCGAAGGCAGCGCGCTGGCTCTCGACGCTGCTCTACCGCGTGCGGCTCGGCTACACCGACGAGGCTGCGCTCTCGAAGGTCGATCCGGATTCGACCGTGGTTTTTGTCATGAACCACCGCTCCAACATGGACTACGTGCTCGTCACCTACATGGCCTCGGCAAGTTCCGCCCTGTCCTATGCGGTCGGTGAATGGGCGCGGGTCTGGCTGCTCCAGAACATGATCAAGGCCATGGGTGCCTATTTCATCCGCCGTGACAGCCGCGATCCGCTCTATCGCCGCGTACTCGCCCGCTATGTGCAACTTTCGACCGCCGAAGGCGTGACGCAGGCGATGTTCCCGGAAGGTGGTCTGACGCGCGACGGGCGGCTACGACCGGCGAAGCTCGGGTTGCTCGGCTATCTCGTGGCGCGCTTTGACGGCGCGGCTGAGCGCGACATCGTCTTTGTGCCGGTCGGCCTCAACTATGACCGCGTGCTGGAGGATCGCAACCTCACAGCTGGCATCGAAAAAGAACAGGGCGGGAAGGCCAGGAAACGCAAGGGATTCCGCTTCCTGAGCTATCTCGGCCGCGCCACGAGGCTCGCCGCGTCCGGCCGCTGGTATCGCAACGGCTATGCCGCCGTGTCCTTCGGCACGCCGGTATCCCTCCGGGAATGGACGGCGCGGCAGGGCGTCGTGCTGCGCAGCCTGCCGGACGAGGCGCGCTTCGCCGCGGTGCAGACCCTCGCCGACGAACTGATGGTGGGCGTGGCCCGCGTCGTCCCCGTGCTGCCTGTCTCCGTCATCGCGACGATCTTCCGGCAAGCGGAGGGTGCGGCGCTGTCGGAGATCGAGATCAAGGCCCGCGCCACGCGGCTGATGGCGGAGCTTTCGGACGTGGGCGTCCATGTGCATGTGCCGCGCGGAGATCAGGACTATGCCGTGGGTGCTGGCCTGCGCATGCTGACGCTGCGCCATCTGGTCAACGAGGAGGACGGGCTCTACCGCGCCGATCCGGCAGAGGCAGTCCTGATCGCCTACTACGCCAACGCCATCGCGCATCACGTCGAGAAGCTTGGAAACAAAATTGACGCTCTGACGCCGGCGGATTGATCCTCCCCCGACACGGGGGAGGTGGCGAGCGCAGCGAGACGAAGGGGGAAGCGACCTCCCGGAATCGTGGCTGCCCCCTCAGTCTGGCCTGCGGCCAGCCAGATCCCCCTCCAGGGGAGCATAAGCCGCGCTCATACCGAATATCGCTTGGTTAACACCATCCTAACTTCTGGTGCCCCAGACTGCTGCGATTCGTCAGTGGAGCCTCGCGGCCAATGTCCCTTCATGTTGCAGTGCTGAATGGCGGGTGGGCTGCGGAGCGGCCGGTAAGCCTCAAGACAGGTGCTGGTTGCGCCGCTGCGCTCGAGAGCGTCGGCTACCGCATCACCCCTGTGGACGTGACGCCCAACATCGTGGCTGATCTTCAGGCGCTCAAGCCCGACGTCGCCTTCAATGCGCTGCACGGCCCCTTCGGCGAGGATGGTGGCATGCAGGGCATTCTGGAGATGCTGCGCATTCCCTACACCCATTCCGGCGTGCTGGCCTCGGCACTCGCCATGCGCAAGGACCGCGCGAAGATCGTGGCCGCCGCCTCCGGCGTGCTGGTGGCGAGGGGTGTGACAGCCTCCCGCTTCGAGGTGGCGAAGGGCCATCTCCTGCCGCCGCCCTATGTCGTGAAGCCGGTGGCCAACGGCTCCTCCTTCGGCGTCTTCATCGTCAAGGAAGGCCGCTCGCATCCGCCGCAGGAACTGACGGACCCGTCCTGGCCGCTGGGCGACGAG
>JBOFUS010000270.1:0-1556 GCA_051652685.1 Beijerinckiaceae bacterium | reverse complement strand
GGGCCGCGTCGAAAACCACCAAAGATTGAAGTTGAGCGTTTGGAGTCTCGTTCTAAAAATGCTGAAAGACATGAAATACTGACCGAGGCGAAAATGCATCTTGATACGTTGGACGACCTTCTATTAGATGGGTGGTTCCCCGTTTACAGGAGAACTCCAATGTCATCAGATTCAGTCGGCCCAACCTTGCCTTTCAGCGAGCGTACCCACTCTTTGAAATACCGGAACGAGGGCGAGAGCTTCAGAGAATCGCAGAACCGCATCGCCGCCGCACTTAAAGAAGATGACGAACATTTTCATTCGCTGCGCCAAATATTGCTTGACATGCGTTTCCTCGCCGCTGGCCGTGTCCAAGCCGCGATGGGAAGTCCGCGCAAGGTGACGCCGTATAACTGTTTCGTTAGTGACACGATTGCCGATTCGTTTATCGACGGCGACGGAAGCATTATGCAGCGAGCCACGGAGGCCGCTCAGACCATGCGCCTTGGTGGGGGAATAGGGTACGACTTCTCCACACTGCGCCCGCGTGGGAGCCTCATTAAGTCGCTGAACAGTTCGTCCTCGGGCGTCGTCAGCTTCATGCAGATTTTCAATGCCGTCTGTGGGACGGTCTCGTCGGCCGGACATCGTCGTGGCGCTCAGATGGGCGTTTTGCGCGTGGATCACCCGGACATCGAAGAATTTGTTCACGCCAAGCAGAACACCAACAATCTGACAAACTTCAACATGAGCGTGGCAATCACGGACGAGTTCATGTGGTGCGTGGAAACGGGCCGTCCTTTCGTCCTCAAGTTCAACGGGCAGACCTATCGGGAGATCGACGCCGCCGCGCTCTGGGAAGCTATTATGCGCTCGACTTGGGACTGGGCGGAGCCTGGCGTCCTCTTTATCGACCAGATCAACAAGATGAACAACCTGTGGTATTGCGAACATATCGCAGCCACTAACCCTTGTGGCGAACAACCGCTGCCGCCGAATGGCGCTTGCTTGCTGGGCAGCTTTAACCTCGTCAAGTACGTCTTCAACATAGAGGGGGTTTTCTTCTTCGATTTCTACCGCCTCACGCAAGATATCCCCGTCATTGTGCGGGCCATGGACAACGTCATTGACCGAGCCGTATATCCACTGCCAGCGCAGCGCCTGGAGGCTACCAGCAAGCGCCGCATGGGCCTGGGTGTCACTGGGATGGCCAACGCTATTGAAGCGGTCACAGGGCAGCCCTACGGCTCGGAAGGCTTCCTCACTATGCAAAGCAAAATCCTGTCCCTGTTGCGGAACGAGTGCTATCGGGCGTCTGCTGTGCTAGCCAAGGAGAAAGGGTCCTTCCCGCTCTTCAACAAGGAGAAGTACCTCCAAGGCGGCTTTATCAAGACCCTGCCGCTGGACGTGATAAATCTGATCAGCCAGTACGGTATCCGGAACTCGCATCTGACCTCTATCGCGCCGTGCGGGACTATCTCTTTGTCAGCCGACAACGTGTCGAGCGGTATCGAGCCGGTCTTCGCCTACGATCTCAGCCGCGACGTCATCGAAGAAACGGGCAGGGTTCGTATTGA
>JBOFUS010000269.1:0-1618 GCA_051652685.1 Beijerinckiaceae bacterium | reverse complement strand
GCCCAGCGGGAAGCAGAGGTTCACTTCCGCGCCGATGCCCTCGATGAGGCGGCGGATTTCGGCCACATCCGACGGGCTGTTGAAGACGCCGTAGCTCGGGCCAATGATGTTGACCTTCGGCTTCGCACCCTCCTTGCGGACTTTCAGCGCCGGGGTCTTCTTCGGACCGAACTGCTTCCACAGCCACGCCATGGCGCGGTTGGCCGATTGCCACTGGTCCTCGTCGATGGTGCGCGGCAGAAAGCGCAGGATGTTGGTGCCTTCCGGCGTCACGCCGCCGCCGATCATCTCGGCGATGGACCCGGTGACCACCACCGATGGCATCGCCGGATCGAGCGTCTGGTGGGCGCGCTTCATGGCACCTTCGGTGCCCCTCTGGCCGAGTTCCTCCTCGGCAAGCCCCGTCACCACGATGGGCAACTCATGGGGCGGCAAAGCATCGGTATAGTGCAGCACTGACGTGACAGGCAGGTTCTCGCAGCCAACGGGACCGTCGATGATCACCTGCAGGCCCTGGACAGCCGCAAAAACATAGACAGCTCCCCAGTATCCGCCTGCCCTGTCGTGATCGAGAACCAGCATCAGACCGTGCTCCCGACCGGTTGTTCGAGAGACTTGTTCATAGATTGTTGCATGGCGGCGAGCTTCGCCATCTGCTTCTTGCGGAACTCTGGCCGATCACGCGGCGTATCGTGCCAGACGCCGGCGGCATGGCCTTCGCCGACACCCTCGAAGAAGTCGCGCATGCGGTCGAAGCGGGATTTGTTGGCCATGGCGGCGTTGACGACATCGGCGAGGCTGCCCGCGCCCGCCGCGCCCATCAGCGGACGTGCCGAGATGAGGTTGGTGAAATAGAGCGAAGGAAGCGCCATCTCCTTCGCCCGCTGCACCACGGGCGTGGTGCCGATGGCGAGATCAGGGCGGTATTGATCGATGGCCGAGAGATCATGCTCCAGCGACGCGCGGAACCGCACCTCGACGCCGCGATTCTCAAGCCACAAGCGATCCGGATCGGACCATTGTGTACGCGGCAACGCCGTCCCCACATAGGGCACATCCGCGCCGCTTTCGATCAGCAGGCGCGCGACGAGAAGCTCGGAGCCTTCATAGCCAGACAGCGTGATGCGCCCATTGATGCGCTTGGTTGCGAGGGCTGCGCGAATCTGCGTCACGCTCTCGTCCTTGGCCAGCGCAATGCGGGCCGATGTCACGCCGCAGGCTTCACCGATGGCATCCAGCCATGCGGCGGTGCCATCCACGCCCACCGGCGCGGAACCGATGACCGTGCGACCCGCCGTCTGGAATTCGCGGATGGAGGCCGTGTAGAACGGGTGAATGGCCGCCACCACCTGGCCGTCCAGCGCGGCATAGAGCTCGCGCCACTCGCGTGTCGGCACGACGGGACCAGCCGCAAGCCCCATGGGTGCCAGCAGTTGCCCGATGGTCATCGGATCAACCGGGAACATTTCGCCGAGCAGCGTCACCGTCGGCTTGTCGCCCCGGCCGGCGCGCGGTGCGCTGACCGGACCCTGCTCGATCTCGGCACGGGCATAGGCCAGCATGGCACCTGCCAGCACGTCCTTGGCTTCCGCGTGGGTCGGCACGCCGAAACCCGGCA
>JBOFUS010000268.1:0-2675 GCA_051652685.1 Beijerinckiaceae bacterium | reverse complement strand
CGTCGGCATCAGCCGGGATTTCCTTCACGGTGAAGCCGATCAGCGCCGCCGTCGCCGGGTTGGTTCCATGCGCCGAGATCGGGCAGAGCACGACATTGCGCGTCTTCGCCTCGCCCTTGGCGGCGATGGCGGCCTTGATGGCCATCATCCCGCAAAGTTCGCCATGCGCGCCGGCCTTCGGGCTCATCGCCACCGCGCCCATGCCTGTCAGCGTCATCAGCCAATGCGCCAGCGTGTCGATGACGCCGAGCGCGCCCTGCACGGTGGAAACCGGCTGCAACGGATGCACATCGCCAAAGCCCGGCAACCGCGCCATCTTCTCGTTGAGGCGCGGGTTGTGCTTCATGGTGCAGGAGCCGAGCGAGAAGAGGCCCGTGTCGATGCCGTAGTTCTTCTGGCTCAGCCGCACGAAATGCCGCATCGTCTCCGGCTCGGAGAGCGCCGGGATGCCGATGGGCGCTTTGCGGGCATGGGCGCCCAGCCGGCTCCTGACCTTCTTCGGTGCCGGCAGATCGACGCCCGTCAGGTCATAGCGCCCGGTCTCGAAGGACAGTGCCTCCTCGATCATCAGCGCCTTGTTGCCGGTGAAGGTATGCCGCGCGTTCTCGTTGTCCGCGTGCGGGGCGTTGGGGGTGGTGGGTCGGCCCTGGTTGTTCAGCATGGTCTGTTCCTCACTTGAGCTCAATTCCAAAATTATCTTTCAATTTTTGCTTAGCATAGGCAGTCGCTACTTGGACCACCAAAGGCATACTTGCATTCCCGACAGCGATAAACGCCTTCTTTGTCTTGCTCCAAGTATCTGCATCTCTTATAGTTTCCAAAAATTCGAACCCTTCCCAAGAAAGTCCATTAACACCTAATGTCTCTCCGGTAATTTCCTTATAAATACCGCAGAAAAAACCTTTTTTGTCCATTAATTCAAAATGCGACTTAACCTCACTCCAATCGAATTCATCAAAATCTTTCTGCACGAAACGTTCATATTTCTCAGGAAGACATCTTTCTTCAACTTTTAGTAGGACCACACGAATTAGGTCCATATTCCTTTTCATCAAACCTCCGGCATTATCAGTACTTGATTGGTTTCACGCTTTGCTATCTTATCCCCGTCATTGCGAGGAGCGAAGCGACGAAGCAATCCAGCTGCAACGGTTCCGCCTGCCGCAAACGTTGCTCTGGATTGCTTCGCTTCGCTCGCAATGACGGAGGATAGCGTCTTCACAGGCTCGCCCTCAACGCTTCCACAAACGCCGCGCGATCCGCATCAGAATTGACTTCCGTGTTCGCCACGATCAGCAGGTTCTTCACCGCCTTGTCCCTCGGCAGCAGCCGCGACACTGGCACGCCGGCGAGCACGCCTTTCTTGGCCATCTTCTCCACCGTCTTCGCGGCATCGCCCGGCAGTGCAACCGTGAACTCGTTGAAGAATGTCTCGTTCAGCACCTTCACGCCCGGAACGTCGGCCAGTATGTCGGCCAGCGTCACGGCGTTGGCGTGGTTGATTTCGGCCAGGTGCTTCAGGCCCTTCTGGCCCAGCAGCGTCATGTGGATGGTGAAGGCGAGGCAGCAGAGGCCGGAGTTGGTGCAGATGTTGCTCGTCGCCTTGTCACGGCGGATGTGCTGCTCTCGCGTGGAGAGCGTCAGCACGAAGCCCCGGCGTCCCTCGGCATCCACCGTTTCGCCGGACAGCCGCCCCGGCATCTGGCGCACATACCTGGTGCGCGTGGCGAAGAGGCCGACGTACGGACCACCGAAGTTGAGGCTGTTGCCGATGCTCTGGCCCTCGCCCACCACGATATCGGCCCCTTGTGCGCCCGGCGGCTCGATGAGGCCCAGCGACACGGCCTCGGTGAAAACCGCGATCAGCAGCGCGCCGTGCTTGTGGCAGGCCTCGGCGATGGGTCGCAGATCACGCAGGTTGCCGAAGACATCCGGCGACTGCACGACCACGCAGGAGGTCTCGCCGTCGATGCGTGCAATGATGTCCTCGCTCGCGTGCACATCGGTCGGCAGCGCGTCCACGGTGTCGCTCGCCATGTGCGACAGGGTCTTCACCACCTCGGCGTAATGCGGATGCAGGCCGCCCGAGAGCACGGCCTTGACGCGCTTCGTGATGCGGTGCGCCATCAGCACCGCCTCTCCGGCGGATGTGGAACCGTCGTACATGGAGGCGTTGGCCACATCCATGCCGGTCAGGTTTGCCACCTGTGTCTGGAACTCGAAGAGATATTGCGTCGTGCCCTGCGCGATCTCCGGCTGATACGGCGTGTAGGAGGTGAGGAACTCCGAGCGCTGGATCAGGTGATCGACGGTCGCCGGCACATGGTGCTTGTAGGCACCGGCACCCACAAAGAAGGGCCCGGCACCCGCCGCGCGGTTCTGGCCGGCGAGTGCCGCCAGATCACGTTCGACCTCGTATTCGCCCTGATGGTGCGGCAGATCGACGGGTTTTTCCAGCAGCGCGTTGGCCGGTACGTTGGCGAAGAGGGCATCGATGTCAGGCACGCCGATGCGGGCCAGCATGGCCGAGCGGTCTTCGGTGGAAAGGGGAAGATATCGCATCTGATTCAGGCTCCGTTCCTTCTCCCCTTGCGGCAGAAGGTGGCTGCCGGAGGCAGCCGGATGAGGGGAATTGCGCAGCAATCCTGCAACGCCAGAGGCTTCGACCAGGTCAG
>JBOFUS010000267.1:0-1501 GCA_051652685.1 Beijerinckiaceae bacterium | reverse complement strand
ATGCCGCCAGATTGTTCACCACGGCAACCACCGGCTTTTTTTCTGCCAGGCGACGCAGGCTTTCGTGCAGCGCCTCTGATCCCGGTACAGTGCCGCCGGGACTGTCGATGATCATGAGAACGCCCGCCGCGCGTGACTGACCGATCGTTTCGATCATCCGGAGCGTGCCCCGGTCGCCCGTGATAACACCGCTGACCGTGAAACGCGCCACATGCTGGCCGGAGCCGGTCAGCGCGCCGCGCCCGAAGAGAGCGGTAGCCACGCCGACAACCGCCAGGCATGCAGCCCCGATGGCAAGGCCACGCCAGAGTGACAATCGCCGCGCCAGGCGGCGGCGTTCGGAAAGGGTGTCGGCGGTCTGCGCCATCGCTCTTCTCTCCTGAGGCTGACGCCCCTTCATTGGTTCCGCTGCTGTCCCTGTCAATGGAAAGCGTCGCCGTTGTGACCGCCTCAGGCGTTCGCCATGGACTGGTCCCGCGCAATCAGCGCAAGACCGGAGGCCACGGACTGGAATGCCTCGCCGATGTGGATACGCTCCTCGCCGAAACGATCCGTAAAGAGGCGGCGTACGGCTGGGACATAGGATGTGCCGCCCGTCAGGAACACTGCGTCGATTGCGTCATCGGTGACATTGGCACTGGCAAGCGCCCGCTGCATTGCGTCGCCGATGGCTGTGATATCATCAGCGATCCAACGCTCGAAATCCGCACGCTTCAGCCGGGCGGACAGGCGCAAGCCAAGTTTGTCGAACTGAAATTCAGTTTCAGTTGCCTCCGAGAGCCGCATCTTCGCGCCAGTGACTGCTGCGTAAAGGTCAAGGCCAAGATCATGGTCGATGATTTCCTTCAGCTTTGCCAGCTTCTCCGGTTCATCGGACGACAGCATGATGTCCTCAAGGTCGGCCATGCTGCGTGCGCCCTTGAGCCACGACAGATGGTGCCAGCGCGAGAAAGCCGCGAAGAAATGCCGCGGTACCGCCAGCCATTTGCCAAAGGACTGATAGCGTGAATCCTTGCCGAGCTGCGGTGCTATGGCGTTGTCGATGATGCGGAAATCGAAGGTGTCGCCGGCGACGCCGACGCCATCATGGGCCAGCGCCTCGGTTGACAAACGCCCCTGTTCCTTCGCGAAGCGCATGACAGAGAAGTCGCTGGTGCCGCCACCAAAGTCCGCGACGAGCACGGTTTGCGGCACGTCCAGTGTGCGGGCGTACCAGTAGGCAGCACCCAGCGGCTCGTACGCGAATCGCGAATCCACCATTCCAGCTTCGGCAAAGGCAGCGGTGAGACGCTGAACGGCCAATGCCTCGTCCGGACGGTCGCCGGCAAACACCACGGGCCGGCCGGCAACAATGGTGGTGCTTTCTGTCGAAAGACTGTCCTCCCCGATGCTGCCCTCGTCGATCAGCTTGCGCAGGAAGAGCGCGATCAGGCCTTCCAGTGTAAACCGGCGGCCGAAGATGCGGGTATCGCGGAAGGCCTGGGAGCCCAGATGTGACTTG
>JBOFUS010000266.1:0-17675 GCA_051652685.1 Beijerinckiaceae bacterium | reverse complement strand
ACACCCAATGTCGACAGCAACTCGCCCTTGAGACCCAGCGGCTCCTTGTCCACGATCATCAGATCGGGCTGGAACGCCTCCGCCGTGCTGCGGATGATGCGCTCGCGCCAGCGGAGCGTTTCCTTGATGTCGATCAGATCGCTGAGCGAGCGGTATTCACCGTTGTGCAGCTTGATGACGCTGGGAATTTTGACGAAATCGACGCGCGCACGAAAGTCAAAGGCGCCCGCGATCTGGGAGCCTGATATGATCAGCACATGCACGCCCTTGTAGCGCTGGACCAGTGCGTGCGCGATCGTCTGGCAGCGGCGCAAATGTCCCAGCCCGAACGTGTCGTGGCTATACATCAGCACACGCAGCTGGCCGACGCGTGGTCCTTTGCAGCCCCCTTCGGCTATCGTCGCGGCCTTCGCCAAACGTTCTTATCCCTTTGCAATTCGCGACGAGGTGAAGCCCAGTGGGCGCGCCCGGTCAAGCCCCGCCTGAGAAACGTGAAATTCTGACCTGCCGCACCGGGGGGAGCCGAGCCTACCGGATAACGAAATCGCTTTTCAGCGGAATTGTTTCAGGCTTAAAACAGTTCTCGAAAAGAAGGGTGCATCGCGCGTCACTGGGGAGTGGACAAGCGATGCGCCTCCGACGAACATCCATGTCAGTCAGGTCACGCGCCATCAAGGCCTCGGGAGGGCCCACAAAATGATCCGCAACATGCTTCTTGGCGCAGCCGCCGTGCTCGCGCTCACCACGGTCTCAGCCGCCGCGCAGGAAAAACTCAAGGTCGGCATCATGGTGACGCTGTCAGGCCCTTCGGCTTTGCTTGGCCAGCAGGTGCGTGACGGGTTCAATCTTGCCGTCAAGCAGCTGGGCGGCAAGCTTGGCGGCATGGATGCTGAAGTAATCGTTGTCGACGACGAACTGAAGCCGGATGTGGCTGTCGGCAAGGCGAAGGGTCTCGTCGAGCGTGACCAGGTGAACTTTGTTGTCGGGCCGATCTTCTCGAATGTGCTGCAGGCCATCCACAAGCCGGTGGTGGACAGCAACGCTTTCCTCGTCAGCCCCAACGCCGGCACCTCGAATTTCGCAGGCGCACAGTGCCATCAGAATTTTTTCGTGACGTCATACCAGAACGACCAGAACCACGAGGTTCTGGGCAAATACGCACAGAACAAGGGCTACAAGCGCGTTTTCCTGATGACGCCAAACTACCAGGCGGGCCGGGATTCGATGGCCGGCTTCAAGCGCCACTTCCAGGGTGAGGTGGTGCAGGAGCTGTATACGCCGCTCGGTCAGCTGGATTTCTCTGCCGAACTCGCACAGATCGCGGCGGCGAAGCCCGATGCGCTCTTCACCTTCATGCCCGGCGGCATGGGCGTGAACCTCGTCCGCCAGTACCGGCAGGCGGGGCTCGCCAGCACGCCGTTCCTCTCGGCCTTCACGGTCGATGAGTCGACGCTGCCGGCACAGAAGGAAGCCGCACTTGGCTTCTTCGGCGGTGCGAACTGGGCCCCCAACATGGACAACCCCCAGTCGAAGGCCTTCGTCGCGGCCTATGAGGCGGCCTACAACATCGTGCCGGGAACCTATGCCATGCAGGCTTTTGACGCAGCCATGCTGATCGACTCCGCCGTGAAGTCCGCCGGCGGCAAGGTCAGTGACCGCAACGCTGTGCGTGCAGGCCTGCGCAAGGCCGACTTCAAATCGCTGCGCGGTGATTTCAAGATGGGTGCCAACGGCTATCCGATCCAGGATTTCTATCTGGTGCAGGTTGCGCAGCGCGCCGATGGCAAGTTCCAGACGGAAATCCGCGAGAAGATCTTCGACGACTACGTCGATGTTTATGCAAAAGACTGCAAGCCGGCGGGTTGAGGGGCAAAGCAGCGGTTTCCGCCGTATTCCCGTCATTGCGAACAAAGTGAAGCAATCCAGACGACGCTTCCGAGAGAGTTACAAACGCTGTTGCTTGTAGCATCCCTCGTGCTGGATTGCTTCGCTGCGCTCGCAATGACGGCAGGTGGTGTCATTCCTGAACCGACCGCCAGTCCAACCGGAGTGCCATGTCCCTCACTCTCTTCGCCATTCAGACACTGAACGGGCTTCAGCTCGGCGTGCTGCTGTTTCTGATTGCCGCGGGGCTGACGCTTGTCTTCGGTGTCATGGACTTCATCAACCTCGCGCATGGCGTGCAGTACATGATCGGGGCCTATCTCACCGCCATGTTCTCGGCGATGACGGGCAGCCTTTTCACGGGCCTGTTGCTGGCACTTCCCGCCGCGCTTCTGTTCGGGCTGGCTCTGGAGTTCCTGATCTTCCGGCACCTTTATGACAGGGACCATCTCGACCATGTGCTGGCAACATTCGGGATCATCCTCTTTCTTAACCAGGCGGTGAAACTCGTGTGGGGTGCGGCCCCGCTCAGTGTGCCGATTCCGGAGGTGCTGTCAGGATCGATTCAGCTGATGGATGGCCTGCGCTATCCCGTCTATCGCTTCGTCATTATCGGCTCGGGCCTGCTGATCGCGCTTTTGCTGGGGCTGGCGGTCAGCCGTACGCGCATCGGCATGCTGGTGCGTGCGGGAGCCAGCAATGCGCCGATGGTTTCGGCGCTCGGTGTCGATATCGGGCGGCTGTTCATGATCGTCTTTGGCTTTGGCGCGATGCTGGCGGGGTTTGCCGGCGGGCTTGTCGCGCCCATCCTGTCGGTGGAGCCGGGCATGGGTGACAACCTCCTGATCCTGACCTTCGTGGTCATCGTCATCGGCGGCATCGGTTCCATCCGGGGCGCGTTCATCGCAGCACTTCTGGTGGGGCTGGTCGATACGCTCGGCCGCATCTTCGGGCCGGCGATCCTGCGCGAGATCATGAACCCCTCGGCTGCCGCCCAGACCGGCCGGGCGATTGCGCCTATGCTGATCTACATCCTGATGGCGGCGATCCTGTTTTTCCGTCCGGCTGGCCTCTTCCCGGTCCGCAAATGAAGACGGTGCCTTTTTCCACAGTTTTTCCAGGGCTGATCTTTGCTTTCTTCGCGGTGGCCCCCTTCTTTGCCACCTCTTTCGGCGAAAGCTATTTCCTGTCGATGCTGACGCGGGTGATGATCTTTGCCATTGCGGCCATGTCGCTGGATTTTATCCTGGGTTATGGCGCGCTTGTTTCCTTTGGCCATGCGGCATTCCTGGGGCTGGGAGCCTATGGGGTGGGCATTCTGGCAGCCCATGGTCTGAATGACCTCGCCCTCCAGATCCCGGCAGCGATCCTTGTTTCGGTCGTCTTTGCGGCTTTCACCGGTGCCATTTCGCTGCGCACCAAAGGTGTCTATTTCATCATGATCACACTGGCCTTCGGGCAGATGGCGTTTTTTCTGGCGGTGTCGCTCGCAGCCTACGGTGGCGACGATGGCATGACGCTGCAAGGCCGCAGCCGGCTCTTCGGCATGGCCGTTCTCGCCGATGACCGCGCCTTCTACTACGTTACGCTGCTGGCGCTGCTCGTGGCCTATCTTTTTGCCCGCGCCATTGTGGTCTCGCGCTTCGGCCGCGTGCTGCGCGGTGCCAGGGAAAATCCGGTGCGCATGGAGGCTATCGGCTTCAGCCTGTTTCGCCATCAATTGATGGCCTACGTCATTGCCGGTGCGCTTTGCGGGCTGGCCGGCGCGCTGCTGGCGAACCAGACGCAATTCATCAGCCCGGCCTACATGAGCTGGCAGCGTTCGGGAGAGCTGATCGTCATGGTGGTGTTCGGCGGCATCGGTTCGCTGCACGGCGCTATCCTGGGGGCTGCTGCCTTTCTGCTGCTGGAAGAATGGCTGTCAGGCCTCACCGAACACTGGAAGATGATCTTCGGGCCGATGCTGGTGCTGGTGGTGCTGTTCGCGCGGGGCGGCCTCATGGGTGCCATCGACCGGTTGAGGGGGGTGAACCGTGGCTGACGCGCTTGTCCTCGACGGGCTGGCGAAGCGCTACGGCGCGCTCACCGTGACAGACAATGTGTCGCTTGCCGTTCCGGAGAACGAGCTGCATGCCATCATCGGCCCCAATGGCGCTGGCAAGACCACGCTCATCCACCAGTTGTCGGGCCTGCTGCCCTCCGATTCCGGTCGTGTGCTGCTTTCGGGCGAGGATATCACGGGTCTCTCAATGCCGGCGCGGGTGCGGCGCGGGCTGGTGCGCTCGTTCCAGATCACCTCGATCCTGCCGGGTTTCCCGGTGATCGAGAACGTTTCGCTTGCCGTTCAGGCGCGCAGCGGCACCAGCTTCCGGTTTCTGGGTCGCGCGGCGGACGAGACGGCGCTGAACGACGCCGCGATGGCCAAGCTCACGGAGGTTGGCCTTGCACACCGTGCGGCGATTCCTGCCGGTGCGCTGTCCCATGGCGAGAAACGCCAGCTTGAGCTCGCCGTCGCGCTTGCGGCCGCCCCCCGCGTGCTGCTGCTGGATGAGCCGCTGGCCGGCACCAGCCGCGAAGAGGGCGAAGCGCTCATTGCGCTCCTGCAACGGCTGCGGGGCAAGCTGACGATCTTGCTGATCGAGCATGACATGGAGGCCGTCTTCCAGCTGGCGGACCGGGTCTCGGTGCTTGTCTACGGCCAGGTGATCGCCACTGGCACGCCAGCCGAGATCCGCGCCAATGCCGAAGTTCGCCAGGCATATCTGGGCGAGGAAGCCGCCTGATGTTGTCCGTCAAAGGCCTTGAAGCCGGCTATGGCGGCAGTCAGGTGCTCTTCGGCGTGGCGCTGGAAATCCGTGCCGGCGAGGTGGCGACGCTGCTCGGCCGCAACGGCATGGGCAAGACCACCACGGTCAAGGCCATCATGGGGCTGGTGAAGCCGCGCGCCGGCGAAGTGCGCATTGATGGCCGCAACATGGCCGGTCAGCCGCCCTATCGCATCGCGCAGCGTGGCATCGGCCTGGTGCCTGAGGGGCGGCAGGTGTTTCCGACGCTCTCGGTGCAGGAAAACCTCATCGCCACCGCTGCCAGCCGCGATGGTCCGCCGCGCTGGACGCTGGCGCGCGTTTACGGCCTTTTTCCCCGGCTGGCCGAGCGCCGCGGCAATCTGGGCACACAGTTGTCGGGCGGCGAGCAGCAGATGCTCGCGATTGGCCGGGCGCTGATGACCAATCCGCGCCTGCTTATCCTTGACGAAGCGACAGAGGGTTTGGCCCCACTTGTCCGCGAGGAAATCTGGTCGTGCCTCCGGACGCTGAAAGGCGAGGGCGAGGCGATCCTTGTCATCGACAAGAATGTCGATGCGTTGGCCAGACTGGCCGACCACCATGCCATTCTCGAGAAGGGCCGCGTGGCCTGGACCGGAACCTCGGCCGAGCTTCTGGCTGACCCGGTGCTAAAGGATCGCTATCTGCACGTCTGATGCTTGCACGTCTGGTCTTTGCACCTCTGATTTTTGCACCTTCGAGCCAACCAACGAGGATCGCGGCCAGTGATTTATGTCCAATCCCCGGTGTTCTGCCTTCGCTGCACCATGGGTTGCTGCTAACTGGCGCAACGAGATTCGTCGGGGTCCGTCGAAACGGGAGCGCCACATGACTTTCCGCGAGCCAAAAATTGCCCTTCTCCTTTCCGGCGGTGCTGGTACGCGGCTTTGGCCGGTCTCAACCGAAGAACGGCCGAAGCAGTTTATGCCACTTTTTGGTGCACAGTCGCTGTTCCAGAAGACGTTACGGCGGCTGCGCGCGGCCAGTTTCGACGAGATCTGGGTGGTCACCAACCGCCGCCACGCCGAGATCGCCAAGGATCAGGCGGTCGAGATCGGCGAAGAACTGGCCGCCTGCCTGCTGGAGCCCGAGAGGCGGGATTCAGCCGCGGCCATTGCTGCAGGTGTACAGGCAATCGCCGAGCGTCATGGCAAAGATGCGCTTGTGACTGTGCTGCCCTGCGACCATCTCATCCCGTCCGAAGAAGCGTTCGCCGAAGCGCTTGCGGCAGGCTTCGATCTGGCGCGCCTTGGCTGGCTCGGCACCTTCGGCATTGCGCCGACCTTTCCTTCAAGCGAGTTCGGCTACATCCAGCGCGGCGCACGCATCGACGGGCACGCCGAAGCGTTTGAGGTCGGAAAGTTTCACGAGAAGCCGGGTGTTGAAAAAGCGAGGGAATACATCGCTCACGGAGATTTCTCCTGGAACAGTGGCATGTTTGCATTCAAAACAGATGTCTTCGCGCGCGAAGCGATGACCCATATGCCCGACATCTGGGCCGCTGCCGGAAAGACGGTGGCTGCTTCCCGTTGGGATGGAAATGTCATGGAGCTTGATCCGGAGGCTTTCAGCGCCATCCGCAAGATTTCCATTGATTTCGGTCTGTTCGAGGTGAGCAGCGCGGTCGGCATGGTGCCGGGGCGCTTCGAGTGGCTGGATGTCGGCAACTGGGCGACTGCGCTTGGCGCGCTGGACCGCGACGCTGCTGGCAATGCCGCTGTTGGCGACGTGACCATGCTGGACACGAGCGGAAGCCTCATCATCGGCGATGGCGTGCGCGTTCTCACGGCTGGCCTCGAGAAGATGATCGTGGTTGCCACGCCGAAAGGGGTGTTCGTCGCGCCGCTCTCCCGCGCCGTCGAGGTCAAGAAGCTGCTGGAGAAAGGCTAGACCGATGATTGTCGGAGAACTCAGGCGCTGGATGATCGATGAGGCGCTGCCCCTTTGGGCAGGAACAGCCCGAGACCGGGCGACAGGTGCCCCCTTCGAGTGCCTGTTGCCCGACGGCACGCCGGACGCGGTTGCTGTGCTTCGCTCGCGGGTACCCGCGCGGCAGATCTATGTCTATGCCCACGCCGCCGTGCTGGGCTGGCGGCCTGAGGGCGCGGCGGAGGCGCTGTCGATCTTCGACTGGCTGATGGCCAATGCGCATGCGCCTGACGGCCAGCCGGGGTTCGTGCATCGCCTGAAGCTGGACGGAACGGTGGTCGATGCAAAGCGTGATACATACGACCACGCTTTCATGTTGCTGGCCTTCGCCTGGCTGGCGCGGGCCACCGGCGAGGCGCGCGTCCATGAAGCGCTCGACAACACGCTGGCCTTTGTTAACTCCGCGCTGACGCTGCCGGACGGATCGCTGCGGGAAGACCTCGACAATACCCTGCCACGCCGCCAGAACCCGCATATGCACATGTTCGAGGCGATGATGGGCCTCCACGCCGCGCTTGGCCGGAAAGATGCACTTTCCCGCGCCGGGCAATTGCTCACGCTGATCAAGACCCACTTCATTGCCGAGCCTGACGGCGTGCTGGGCGAGTTCTTCGATGCGCGGCTTCGTCTGGTCGCTGGTCCGGATGGACTGTCGACAGAGCCGGGCCATATGGCGGAATGGACGTGGCTGCTGCGAACGTACGAGCGGCTGAAAGGTGAGCCGCCCGGCGCTCTTGCCGATGCGATGCTGGCACGTGCCCTGATCTCGCGCGATGAGGCCGGCCTGTTGATCGACGAGGCTGACCGCGACGGCCGGCCGCTGCGTCGGACCCGCCGCCTCTGGCCGCAGACGGAACTCGCCAAGGCCCTGATTGCGCAGGCCGAGATCGGCAGGCCGGGAGCTGCCGAGGCCGCACGGGGCGCACTCAGCGACCTGAAGCGGTTCTATCTGGACCCGGCCCCGAAGGGTGCATGGCTTGATCAGCTTGATGCGGAAGGCCGGACGATCTCCAGCCGGATGCCGGCGAGCACGCTTTATCATGTCTTTGTTGCGGTTGTTGAGGCGGATCGGGTGTTGTCGAAACACCCGGCAAACTGAATTTCTGGAAACCGATCCTCGAATGACATGGTGCGCCTTGCAAGTGCACCTTGACGAGAGGAGATGGCACCACTAATCTTTCAAACATTAATTCGCAATCCGAACTTTCTCCATGACCGAACCGACGCCTGATCCGAAAGCAGAAAAGAACATCGTCCAGTCGCTGGCGAAGGGATTTCGCGTTCTTGAGGCTTTCACGTCGGCCGCCAGCGAGTTGAGCCTTGCGGAGGCGGCGCGCGGGGCTGGCGTCGACAACGCGACAGCCTTCCGGTTCCTCAACACGCTGGTGCAGATCGGCTATCTCGAGAAGGTAGCAGGCACAAAGCGCTTCCGCCTGACGCTGAAGTGTCTCGATCTCGGGTTCAGCGCCATCGCGCGGACAGAACTCAGGGAGCTCGCACGGCCGATCCTCCGCTCGCTGGTCGGTGAGGAGATCGAGGCCGCCTCGCTCGCGGTCGTGGACGGATCGGAGATCGTCTATGTCGAGCGGGTGCAGGCGGGCTTCGCGCGGCTCGGCGTCGAGGTGCGGATCGGCAGCCGCGCGCCGGTCTATTCCACCGCCGTCGGCCACGCCATTCTGGCACAGTATGACAGGAAATCGCAGGTCACGTTGCTGGAATCGATCGAGCGTCGCAAGATGACGGCCAGCACAGTAACCGACATCGACGCGCTGCTGTCGCGTCTCGCCCAGGTAAGAGCATCGGGCTACGCATTGTCCGATCAGGAGAACGTGCAGGGTTTGCGGGTGTTGGCCGCGCCCGTGACCGATGCCGATGGCGTGCCGCTTGCGGCGGTCTCCGTCGCAGCCCCTGCCTTTTCCATGACGCTGGACCGTTTCCGGGAACTCGCCTGCCGGCCAGTGATCACGGCGGCCCGAAGCCTGTCGCTCGCCGCCCGGGCTGCGGGAGCCGCCGCCCTTCCCGCACAGCAGCGCCGATAGAACTGAAACGGAGACAACGATGTCCGTCATGACCAATTTCCACGGCCTGATCCCCGCCATGGCCGTTCCGTTCCGATCTGACCTTACGGTGGACGAGGCTGTGCTGACAGGCTTCGCACGCTGGCTCGCGGCCCAGCCGGGCGTTGTCGGCATGATGACCAATGGACATACCGGCGAGGTCTTCTCCTTCACGCCGCGCGAGCGCGCCGCGGTGACGCGCATCGTGGCGAAAGCCGTTGAGGGTCGCTGCCCGGTGATCTCTTCGGTTGTCTGCGAAGGCATCCCCGACGCCATCGAACAGGCGGGCTGGGCGCGGGACGCCGGTGCGCAGGCGCTCGACATCATGCCGCCGCACCACTGGCTGCGCTTCGGCTTCCGGCCAAGCCATGTGATCGACTACTTCACGGCCGTGGGCGAGGCGAGCAGGCTGCCGCTGATCGTGCATGTCTATCCCGCCTGGACGAAAGCCTCTTTCTCCTCGGAATTGCTGGCTGAACTGGCGCAGCTTCCCTTCGTCAAGGCGTTCAAGATCGGTACGCGCGAGATGAACAAGTACAAGCGCGATGTGCAGATGATCCGCGCAGTCGCACCCGAGAAGGCGCTGCTGACCTGTCACGATGAGTACCTGCTGGCGTCCATGGTGCAGGGAATCGATGGCGCACTTGTCGGTTTCGCCTCGGTCATTCCAGGCCTGATCAATGATCTGTTGAACGCCGTGAAGGCCGGTGACCTCAGGGCTGCCATGGCGATCCAGTCCCGCATCGATCCCCTCAAGGACGCCGTCTATGGCGGCGGCGAACCAACCGGCGAGGCCCACGCCAACATGAAAGCCGCCATGGTCGCGGCGGGCATTTTCCCCTCCGGAACCATGCGGCCACCAACCGTGATGCCCGACGCCACGGAGCTGAAAAGCATCGCAGCGGCCGTGGCGGCCGCCGGCCTCAACCCGGCGAGGGCTGCTGAGTGACGGGAGACCAACTGCCACACCAGTGAAGCGTATCAACGAGAACAACGGGAGGAAGACATGAAAAGACGCGACTTCATAAAGACGGCGGCGGGTGCTGCCGCCGCAACCGTGCTCGCCCGGCCAGCTCTTGCGCAAGGGGCCTGGCCACAGAAGGACCGGCCGATCAAGGTGATCGTACCGTGGCCACCAGGTGCCGCCAATGACGCGCTCGGCCGTCTTGTCGCCGAACGCCTGCAGACGAAGTTCGGCGCGACGGCCATTGTCGAGAATCGCGTCGGCGGCGCAGGCCTTATCGGCACCAAGGCGGTCATCCAGGCGGAGCCGGATGGCTACACCTTCCTCGCCAGCGCGTTCAACACAGCGGTGATGCCCCGCGTGCTCAAAGCCGCGGATTTCAATCCCGAGACCGATCTCGAGGTGATCGCGCGAACGGCCACAGCCCCGCTGGTCTGCATCATCAGTGCGTCGCGCCCCGAAAAGACGCTGGCCGAGGTGATTGCCGCGGCCAAGGCGCAGCCGGGACAATGGAACTTCGCGATCTCCTCGCTGGGTTCGGCCGGGCATCTCGCCACCATCGAGATGCTGCGCCGCGTCGATGCGAAGATTACCATGGTGCCCTATCGCGGCACGCAGCCGGCGTTGCAGGACATCATGGCGGGCGCGGCGCAGCTGCTGATCGATCCGAGCTTCGCGCTCCTGCCTGCTGCGATGGACGGGACGAAGGCGCGCGCGCTTGGCATCGCCACGAAGGAACGTTCGGTGCTGGCTCCTGATGTTCCGACCATGGCCGAGGCCGGCCTGCCCGGCTTCGAGTTCAACTCCTGGTACGGTCTCTGGGCGCCGAAGGGGACGCCGGCCGAGATCACCATGAAGGTAAACGCGCTGGTGCAGGAGACGATGAAGGACCCTGCCATCGTCGAGCGGTTGCAGAAAACGCTCATCGTGCCCGTGGCCGAGAGCGCTGACCAGACGAAGGCCTTCATCAAGAGCGAGATCGTGCGGGCGGGACTCCTGCTCGACAGCGTCAAGTTCGAGCCGACCTGAGCCTTGAAAACAGCGCTCGTCACCGGCAGCTCTTCCGGCATCGGCCGCGCCATCGCGGTGCGGCTGTTGTCGGACGGCTGGCGCGTGACGGGTCTCGACCGCGCGCCACCGAATCTCGTGCATCCGGATTTTGAAGGTATCGCGATCGACCTGACGGACGCGGACCGCCGCCGCGAAACCCTCGCGGCGCTGGGTGTGCATCAGGTTTTCGTGCATGCCGCAGGCGTCATGCGCGGTGCTCGTCTGGGAGACCTCGATCTCGCAGACGGTGAGTTGCTCTGGCGCATTCACGTCGATGCGGCGATCGCCATCGCCGATCACCTCGCGCCAACCCTGCCGCGCGGCGGGCGGATCGTGATGATCGGCAGCCGCGCGATCAAGGGCGTTGTCGCCAAGAGCCAGTACGGTGCGGCGAAGGCTGCACTCGTCACACTGGCGAAAGCCTGGGCGAAAGAACTCGTTGCGCGCGGGATCACCGTGAATGTCGTCTCGCCCGCCGCCACCGAGACCGCCATGCTGGCCGATCCCGGCCGAACGGTGATTCCGCCCGAGACACCGCCAATGGGTCGTCGCATCCGGCCCGAGGAAATCGCGTCGCTCGTTGCCTATCTTCTGTCAGCGGAGGCGGATGCCATCACCGGACAGGACATCTCGATCTGCGGCGGCGCTTCGCTGTAGACAACGCTGAACGCCAACCCCTGAGGACGCAACCCTTGACACCTCGCATCATCGATATCGTGGAAGTGACGAAGCCCATTTCGTCGCCGATCCGCAATGCCTACATCGACTTCACGAAGATGACGACGAGCCTTGTCGCCGTGGCCACGAACGTCGAGCGCAACGGCAAGCGCGTCGTTGGCTACGGTTTCAACTCGAACGGGCGATATGGCCAGGGCGGCCTCATCCGTGAGCGCTTCCGCGACCGGCTGCTTGAAGCCGAGCCTGCCTCGCTGCTGGATGCCACGGGCGACAATCTCGACCCCGGGAAGTGCTGGGCTGCCCTGATGCGCAACGAGAAGCCCGGCGGCCATGGCGAGCGCTCCGTCGCCGTTGGTACCATCGACATGGCCATCTGGGATGCGGTCGCCAAGATCGCCGGCAAGCCGCTGTTTCGCCTGCTTGCCGAGCGGGAGGGACGCACCGCTGATCCGCGTGTCTTTGTCTATGCGGCCGGCGGCTACTATTATCCGGGCAAGGACGATGACCAGCTGCGCGCTGAAATGGCGAGCTATGTCGCGCGCGGCTACACCGTCGTGAAGATGAAGATCGGCGGGGCGTCCGTGGCGGAAGACGCGCGCCGCATCGAAGCGGTTCTGAAGGAAATCGGGCCAAAGGTGCAGTTGGCGGTCGATGCCAACGGGCGTTTCGACCTCGAAACTGCCATCGCCTACGCGAAGATGCTCCGGCAGTATCCGCTCTTCTGGTACGAGGAGGCGGGCGATCCGCTGGATTATGCGCTCCAGGCAGCGCTTGCGGACTTCTATCCCGGTCCGATGGCGACAGGCGAGAACCTCTTCAGCCATCAGGATGCGCGCAACCTGCTGCGGTATGGTGGCATGCGGCCGGACCGCGATATCCTCCAGTTCGACTGTGCGTTGTCCTACGGGCTCGTCGAGTTCCGCCGGACGCTCGCCGCGCTCTCGACCCATGGCTGGTCATGGCGGCAGGTCATTCCGCACGGTGGCCACCAGATGTCGCTGATGATCGCCTCGGGGCTGGGGCTTGGCGGCAACGAGAGCTATCCCGATCTCTTCCAGCCCTATGGCGGCTTTCCCGACGGGGTGAAGGTCATCGACGGGCATGTGACGCTGCCCGAGCTTCCTGGAATCGGCTTCGAGGGCAAGAGCGACCTTGCGGCGGAAATGGCGGCGCTGGCCTGATCTGTCGAAGGCGCTGGACGCGCGCCATCGGATTGGAAATACTCCATTTCAAGGCCTCAGCCAGATCGAGGCTGTTGGAGAAGAACACCATGACGCTGACGCCGGGAATCACGCGCGCGGGTGAGGGAATCGAGGGCATCCGCTGGAATATCCTTGGCCAGACCTATGTGCCGAAGGAAGTGTCGGAGCATTCCTTCGCCTGGCACGCGACCTTTCCTGCCGATACATTCGTACCGCCGCACATCCATCCCACGCAGGACGAATTCATCTACATGCTGGAAGGCCGCTTCGACCTCATCCTCGACGGACGCGAGGTGAAGGCCGGGCCGGGCGATCTCATCCGCATGCCGATGGGTGTGCCGCACGGCATCTTCAACAAGTCGGGCGAAACCGTGAAATGCCTCTTCTGGGTTTCGCCCACCCGCCGGCTCTACGATCTGTTCTGGGCGATCCACTCCATGAAGGAGCAGACGCCGGCCGAGGTCGTGGCGCTGTCGGCGAGGCACGAGGTGGATTTTCTGCCACCGCCGGAGGCGTAATCCGACGCCAAAGCGCGGCAGTTGATCGCTCAACCGCTGAATGCGGTCTCCATTTCGCGGCGGAAACGCACCGCAGCGTCCTGTGGGTCATAATCGACATCGCTCCACTTCAGGCGCGCGCCGGCTGCAACAGGGTTCTTCAGCTTGACCTTGTGGGCAAGGCCGAGCGGCAGATAGCCCTCGGTGAGCGAGGTCTTTGCTGGCGTCTGCTTGCCCCAGACACAGAAGCCGCCCTCGCCGTCCAACATCTCGCCCGGTCTCAGATCGCGCTTGGCAGTGGCCACGACGTCGGAATTGAAGCAGACGGGCGCGCCGGTCGGCTCTTTTCTCAGCGCGGCCGATGCGACAGACAGGCCGAGTTCAAGACCGATCATGTGCGTCGGGCGGTAAAGGCAGGCGTATTTTCCCGAGTTGTCCGGAAGCATCGCATATTCGCGGAAGCATTCCTGTGAATAGGCACTGTCGCTCTCGATCACCACATAGGTGCCCATGACGAGGCTATGCGGCACGTCGGTTCCGTCGCGGTACAGGGAGGAAGTCACCTCGGTGACGCCCTTCGCCTCCAGCACTCCGCCGTCGGCCCTTGGCTTGCAGATTTCGGCATGCTCGAAGCGCGTGGCCGGCGGGAAGGACAGCCCGTCGGTCTGTGACTCAAGACCAGTGGCATTGCAGACGGCCGTCATCTCGATCCCTGACTTTGTACCGTCGACGAAGGAGTTGAACATCTTCGGATTGATCGACTGCCGGTCGCGGATTTTCAGGTACTGGTCGAGGATCTCCCAGACGGTTTCCGGCGTCGACTGGTGGTAGGTCGGCAGGTAGCGCGTGCCCTTGCCGGCGCAGACCACGCTGAAGCCGCAAGCCCGCGCCCAGTCGATATGGTCGGCGATGAGCGCCGGCTGATCGCCCCAGGCCAGTGAATACACGACGCCGGCCTCTTTGGCGCGGCGCGCCAGCAGTGGCCCGGCCAGCGCGTCTGCCTCGACGTTGACCATGATGATGTGCTTGCCATTGGCGATAGCCTTCAACGCGAAGCGGATACCGGTGCCGGGATCGCCCGTCGCCTCGATGATCACCTCGATGGCGGGATGCGAAACCAGCGCATCCCCATCGTCGGTGATCATCGTGGAACGGTTCTTCAGCGCCTCATCAAGCGACTTCGCGGCGTACTGCTCCTCCGGCCAACAAGCCGACTTCAACTGAGCATGCGCGCGTGTGGTATTGAGATCGGCGACGGCGGCGACATGCATGCCGGCGGTGCTGCGTGCCTGGCTCAGGAACATCGTGCCGAACTTGCCGGCCCCTATCATGCCGATGGTGATGGGCCGGTCGGCCGCCTTGCGCTCCAGCAGCATGCGATGCAGGTTCATTGGAAACTCATCTCCCCGGAGCCGCTCTCGTGCGTCTTGTCGCAAGCAAGGTTCCTATCGCAAGCATGATTCTTGGAACCCGCGCTCTTGAGCGAAACGTAACATGGGATTTTTCGCGGGCGAAAGTGAATTGATAGAAGCTGATCGGAGAGAAATGTTTGTCTATTAGCCCGCAGTGCCGCCGCTGTCGGGTTGTCTGGTGACGGCTAACCACGCAAACCAGCAGTGGAAGAACTGCTAGCAGGCGATTGAACAAGCTCCAGCAACGTCATTGCGAGGAGCGCTAGCGACGAAGCAATCCAGAGAACGGCGCAGAACGAGGCGGAAATGTCTGATTCTGCGAGAATTGGCGCTCTGGATTGCTTCGCTGCGCTCGCAATGACGGCGTTGGATTTTTGTCAACGACCTGCTGGGCTTTGCCTCCCGCAGAATCCTCATTGCCGGGAGAAAGTTCAGGTTTTGCTTTCTTCATGGGCGCTTGCGCCGTCTGATCCATCCGGCGTCTTCGGCTTCTCTAGTATTTTCGGCTCAGCCGCGCTGCCAGCGCGGCGCATATAGTCCTCAACGGCGAGCTTGCCGGCCGATTTGTCCTTGAAACTCCAGAGCCCGTCACGTGCGCCTTCCATGATCAGGGCATAGACGGCCAGCTCTATGGCCTGGCGGGTTGCCAGCTGCGGCGGTTCGTTCCGGGTCATTCCGACTTCGGCTTCCAGCAGACGGTCCAGCGCGACATACCTGAAGGCATGCGCCTGTGCACTGACAGAGTAGATCGTCTTCGTGGTGGTGAGACTTTTCAGCACTTCGCCGGTCGAGACACTGACAAGGCGCATGCCGACCGTTACCACATCCTGACGATACTTCGCGTCGCCGCCAAGGCCGAGGTATTTCGCCCCTGCGCCGCCGGTCAGAGTGTTGGAATCATAGCCGACGATAGCCCCTTCAATCATCACACCGGCAAAGAGCAGCGGCGGCAGTTTGCCGGCGCTGCTACCCTGATGCTCGGCACGGGTGGCCTGGATGATCTGCCGCTCCTGCAACAGGTTCTTGAGTGCTGAACGCTCGATAACCCGAAAACACCGGGCCGCACAGGACCGCTTCAGCGCATCGATGACGATGGTGAGGCCGCCCTGCGTCACAGCGCGCGAGAAATCAGCGTAGCGCTCCGTCTGGCGATGCTGGCCGGTCAGATCGGGAAACTCGAAGAGCGTGATGGGTATTGGACGTTCCGTTTCCGGAAGGCGCCCAAGATCAAGCGCTGTCGCAGTCACCGGGCCGAAGTCGGGAGCTTTTGCGGCCGGATCAAAAACCTCTCCCGCCGCGCAACCGGAAAGGCCAAGCGCAAGCGCCACGCCCAGAAGGCGACGTCGAAGGGAGTTTGGCGCTTCGGAGCAAACTGCCATGGTCGGGCTCACTCGGGCAACGCGATCTGCGTCGTCTTGATGCCGTCGCTGATGGTCAGCAACACAGTTCCATTGTTCCTGACAAAGGAAACAGTGCTGCTTCCGGCAATGAAGGTACCGCTGTTCTGCTTGTCGGTTCCGTAGATGGCCGTAACGATCTTGTCAGAAAGCTCTGACAGCAAACGGCTCTGAAGGCTTGCCGAGAAGTCGGCAATGGGATCGCGCTTGAATGTGCTGTCCTTCTCTGACTGGAGCTTCTCGATCCGGTCCTTCTTGCGCTTGAAGTTGTTATGGACGTCGGCGTTCTGATTGAGCCACGCCGCATTGTTGGGGTGACCGCCGAAAGCAGGGTTCACAGGCTGATAGATCAGTTCGCCCGCTGCTGCCCCCGAGATGCAGGCTGCAAAAGCCATCGCGGCCGCCACACCGGCGAACACGCGCGTTTCAGACACGAGCAGCATGAGAATTTCGCCCCAGTTTCGACAACCCGACGCAACATGCACGGCCCATGGTTACGTGGCCGTTACGTGCAGGCGTCAGGAATGCACAGATGAAGAAGGATCAATATTCATGGTAAGCTGTTCATTAAGCCTCTGAGGTCCGCCAAAGAAAAGGGGCCGGTGGGAACCGGCCCCTCTGCCTCGGCGGCTGTCGGGTGAGCTTACTTCTGCGAGATCGACATCGAGGCACCGGAACCGGTGTGGTTGACGTTGACCGAGTGACCGTAGCCGTTCTGCGAGACCGACAGGTTGTTGCGCGAGCCGGCCGCATTCACGGTTGCCGTGTTGCGTTCGCCCTTGGCCCAGCTGCTCAGGCGGTTGTCCGAGCCGGCTGCGGAAAGTGTTGCGACGTTGTCGCGACCTTCCTGGTTCATGGCGAGTGCGTTGCGATCACCGTTGATCCACGTGGTGGCGCGGTTGGCCGAGCCGTTCTGGTTCAGGCTGACATTGTTCTCCGAGCCCACGGTCCGGCCGTAGACGTATGCGTTGCGGTCGCCCTGCTGGGTGACGTTCTTCACGTTGCGCGTGCCTTCAACCGTGACAAATCGGGAAACAGTGTTGTCGCTGCCACGCTGTGTGATGCCTGCGCTGCCCCTGGCACCGCCAAGCACTGCGCGGCCCGTTGCAGATTCGCCGACGCGGTTGCGGCTGCCTTCCTGGTTGATCGTTACGCGTGATTCGTCACCGATCTGATCAATGAACACCGCGTTGGACTGTTGTGCAAAAGCGCCGCTGGAAAGGGTGATCAAAGCGACGGCAGACATAAGAGAGAGAATTTTCATGGTTGGCTCCTGTTCGACTGGGTTTTTGCTTTGGCTTACCCGGTGGTTCAATCCACCTGTATTCGCCATGCAGCTCACCTAGCGTCAGCCTCTCCAACAAAAAGTTAAACTCAAAAAAGGCTCGAAGTTATCATCAATACAACACTCAATACTCGCGAAAAATCCGTCGGCCAAATTTATCACTGATTAACCGAGAAGCACGGGGCGTTTGCGGCCTCTGCGACGGCGATCGGCTCCATCACGCAACCGGGACAAGTCGGACCCTGCGGGGGTGGACCTGATAAGTCGGTCATTGCCGTGCGGGCCGCGAGCCAGCAACGGTTGGTGTGAGCAAGGCATCACGATCCGCCTGCTTCCGTCACTTTTTGAGGGAGCTTCCTGTGCGGTTTTCTTGCTTGAGTTTTTATGCCGGACTTCCATAACGAACGCGGAGCTTCCGGCGGTCCGCTGGTCGGGACAGGAAGGGTCGATGCGGACCAATCGTCGTGAATGGCTGGCGCAGTTGGCAGCAGGCGT